>NZ_RZOI01000500.1:0-4585 GCF_004022645.1 Mesorhizobium sp. M4A.F.Ca.ET.020.02.1.1
GCCCAGGCTATTCGATCCGCGTCACCGCCAGCGGACCGCAAGCCCTGCAGGCGCTCGACGCACTGGAGCAGCTGGTGGCCTCACGCTTCGGCGAGGAATGCTGACGGCGTCTTTGCCCGGCGTATGCCGACAGCGCTTGGAGCCATTCAGCGTTTGATGGGATCGCCGATCCGCTCGGGTTCTCGCTCGGGTTCTTGTTCCGACGCAATTCCGGACGGAAAACCGCTTGGCGCTTTCCTGGAATTGTTACCGCAAAGACATGCACGAATAAAGATTTCTTTATATCCCATTGTCGTTTGAATGCCGATCTGCTAGTCAGGCCGGCAATTCGCGCCCTTCCACGCGCCGTCCGGCGCCGGCGCGTGCCACAGACAAATCACACCGGAGCACTGCCATGACGGGTAGCAAGGACTATGTGGTCGCCGACATTTCGCTTGCCGGCTGGGGCCGCAAGGAGATCGAGATCGCCGAAACCGAAATGCCGGGCCTGATGGCCTGCCGCGACGAATTCGGCGACAAGAAGCCGCTCAAGGGCGCGCGCATCACCGGCTCGCTGCACATGACGATCCAGACCGCGGTTCTGATCGAAACGCTGAAGGCGCTGGGCGCCGACATCCGCTGGGCCTCGTGCAACATCTTCTCGACCCAGGACCATGCCGCCGCCGCGATCGCCGAGGCCGGCATCCCGGTGTTCGCCATCAAGGGCGAAACGCTCGAGGACTATTGGGAATACACCGACAAGATCTTCCAGTGGGCCGATGGCGGCACCTCCAACATGATCCTCGACGATGGCGGCGACGCCACCATGTACATCCTGATCGGCGCCCGCGCCGAGGCCGGCGAGGACGTGCTGTCCAATCCGGGCAGCGAGGAGGAAGAGATCCTGTTCGCCCAGATCAAGAAGCGCCTGAAGGCATCGCCCGGCTTCTTCACCAAGCAGAAGGAAGCGATCCGCGGCGTCACCGAGGAGACGACCACCGGCGTCAACCGGCTCTACCAACTGCAGAAGAAGGGCCTGCTGCCGTTCCCGGCGATCAACGTCAATGACTCGGTGACCAAGTCGAAATTCGACAACAAGTACGGCTGCAAGGAATCGCTGGTCGACGGCATCCGCCGCGGCACCGACACGATGATGGCCGGCAAGGTCGCCGTGGTCTGCGGCTATGGCGACGTCGGCAAGGGCTCGTCGGCCTCGCTGAAGGGCGCCGGCGCCCGCGTCAAGGTCACCGAGGTCGACCCGATCTGCGCGCTGCAGGCGGCGATGGACGGTTTCGAGGTGGTCACGCTGGAAGACGCGGCACCCACCGCCGACATCGTCATCACCACCACCGGCAACAAGGATGTCGTCACCCTTGACCACATGCGGTCGATGAAAGACATGGTGATCGTCGGCAATATCGGCCACTTCGACAACGAGATCCAGGTGGCGTCGCTGCGCAATCTGAAATGGACCAACGTAAAGCCGCAGGTCGACATGATCACCTTCCCGGACGGCAAGCGGATGATCCTTTTGTCCGAGGGTCGCCTGCTCAACCTCGGCAACGCCACCGGCCATCCGAGCTTCGTCATGTCGGCGTCCTTCACCAACCAGGTGCTGGCGCAGATCGAGCTCTACAGCAAGCACGGCCAGTACCAGAACCAGGTCTACGTGCTGCCGAAGCACCTGGACGAGAAGGTCGCGCGCCTGCATCTTGGCAAGCTCGGCGCGCGCCTGACCGAACTGTCCGGCGAACAGGCCGCCTATATCGGCGTGACGCCGCAAGGGCCGTTTAAGCCGGAACACTACCGCTATTAACCAAAACAGAAATTGCCACTAGATATTGAGGCCGGGCGATTGACATTTCGCCCGGCTTTATTTTTGCGCGGAATGATTCTTCACGCCGATTCCAGCAGGCGTTATTGTTGTGATTCGCGGTCCGGGGGACGAGGGCCGGGATACGCAATCTGGGCGGTCTTGCATTCAGGCGGCGAAGAGGACCAAGACATGCCGGGGGAAAACCCGCCTCGCGCGGGACAGGCCGTTTCCGGCGGCCATAGCGATTCGGTGACATCGGGCTCCGCCGTCAGGGGCGGGCATCTGTTGTGGCGTGGCGGTGCCCGCGCGGCGACGCTTCTCGCCGGCTCGGCGCTTTGCAGCCCGTTGCTTGGCCTTGCGGCTCATGCCGAAACCGTCGCGCAATCGGCCGGGCTGTCGGTCAGCACGGTCGAGGTGATGCAGCTCGCCATGTTCGCCGGGGTCATGGGGGCCGCCCTTGTCTCGGCCATCTTCCTGATCCGCGAAAGAGCCCGCACTTCGGCGCAGAACGCCGAACTCAGGACCCGAATCGCCGACGTCAACGCGGCGCTGCAGCGTTCCGAGGCGCTGCTCAATCTGCGCGACCAGCGCGTCGTGGTATGGGCTTCCGAGAACAAGAAGCCGGAGCTCATCGGAACATTGCCGCTGGAGAGCGGCGCACCCGAGGACCGGGCCGCTTTCCTTGCATTCGGCCGCTGGCTGATGCCGCGTTCGGCCGCGGCACTCGAACATGCCGTGGCGGCCCTGCGCGAAAAGGCAAGGGCCTTCGATCTGGTCATCGAGACACAGGCCGGAGTGCCGCTCGAGGTGCAAGGGCGCAAGAGCGCGGCGCATGTGCTGGTGCGCTTCGTGTCGCTGTCGGAAACGCTGCGCAGCCAGGCGCGGCTGAAGATCGAGAACCAGCGGCTCAGCGCCGACTACGAGACAATGCTCGGCCTGCTCGACGCCCTGAAGATGCCGACATGGCTGCGCTCCGCCGACGGCCGGCTGAAATGGGTCAACCGCGCCTATGCCGAGGCGGTCGAGGCGCAAAATGCAGAAGCGGCGGTGCGCGAGGCCAAGGAATTCCTGGGCGGACAGGCGCGCGAGCAGATCGCCGAGCAGCACAAGGCGCGCCCGGTGTTCGAACAGACGCTGTCCACGGTGATCGAAGGCGATCGCCGGATGTTCTCAGTGACGGATTTCGCCGGCACGGACGGCTCGGCTGGACTTGCCTGCGACACCAGCGCCACCGAAACCATCCGCGGCGAATATGAGCGCACGGTGCGCAGCCACGCCGACACGCTCGATCAGCTCAACACCGCCGTTGCCATCTTCGACGCCAATGAGAAGCTGCGCTTCTTCAACCAGGCATTCCAGAAACTGTGGAACCTCGACAGCGGCTTCCTGCACAGCGCCCCGGACAATGCCTTGCTGCTCGACCGGCTGCGCAGCGAGGGCAAGATCGCCGAACAGCCGGAGTGGCGGCGCTGGAAGGAAGGCCTGCTCGGCGCCTATCGCGCAGTCGAATCGCAGGAGCACTGGTGGCACCTGCCCGACGGCAAGACCATCCGCGTGGTGGCCAACCCGCAGCCCAAGGGCGGCGTCACCTGGGTGTTCGAGAACCTGACCGAGAAGATGGACCTCGAAAGCCGCTACCAGACGGCGGTGCGCGTGCAGGGCGAGACGCTGGACAATCTTGCCGAGGGTGTCGCGGTGTTCGGTCCGGACGGACGGCTTCGGCTGTCGAACCCGGCTTTCGTCGCGCTGTGGGGTCTAAACCAGGACGTGGTCAAGCCCAATGTGCATGTCTCGGCGATCCGCGACCTCTGTGACCGGCGTGCCAAGGACAGCCCTTGGGGCGGCTTCGTCGCCGCCATCACCGGATTCGACGACGAACGCCGCGACCGCCACGGCCAGAGCGAGCTCGTCGACGGCACGGTGCTCAGCCACGCGGTGATCCATTTGCCCAACGGGCAAGTGATGATGACCTTCGTCGACGTCACCGACAGCGTCAATGTCGAGCGGGCGCTGAAGGACAAGAACGAGGCGCTGGAGCGGTCCGACCAGCTGAAGAACGAGTTCGTGCAGCACGTTTCCTACGAGCTGCGCTCGCCGCTGACCAACATCATCGGCTTCACCGAGCTGCTGTCGCTGCCGTCGACCGGGCCGTTGACGCCGAAGCAGCGCGAATATGTCGAGCATGTCGGCTCGTCCTCCTCGGTGCTGCTCACCATCGTCAACGACATACTGGATCTCGCCACCGTCGATGCCGGCATCATGCAGCTCGACATCTCCGAGGTCAGCGTCGACCGGACCATCGCGGCGGCCGCCGAGCTTGTGGCCGACCGGCTGGAGGAGCATTCGATCACGCTCAAGGTCGAAGCCGCGGCGGCGCCGAAGAGCTTCCATGGCGACGAGACCCGCATCCGCCAGATTCTCTACAATCTGTTGAGCAACGCCGCGAACTACGCGCCGGAAGCAAGCACCGTCACCCTCGCCTGCCGCCAACTCGCCGACGGCGTGGAATTCTCCGTCCATGACGACGGGCCCGGCATGCCGCCGGACGTGCTGGATTCGGTGTTCCGCCGCTTCGAGCCGCGGACCAATGGCGGGCGCCGGCGTGGTGCCGGGCTCGGCCTGTCGATCGTCAAAAGCTTCGTCGAGCTGCATGGCGGCAGCGTCCGCATCGAGACCGGCAAGGACAAGGGCACCACCGTCATCTGCACCTTCCCGGCCGCGCCCTCGGGCATTCGCGCCGCGGCCGAGTAGCGGACCTCATGGCCGGGCTGGAACGTTTTCTCGCCGACG
>NZ_RZOI01000501.1:0-4584 GCF_004022645.1 Mesorhizobium sp. M4A.F.Ca.ET.020.02.1.1
TTTCCTGCGACTGCTCCCAGGCATGCGCCAGGATGCCGACCGAGCGCGACAGCACGAACAGGCCGCGCGTCAGCGGCGGCGGGAAGCCGAGCTCGCCATAGATCACCGCCGTCGCGCCGTCGATGTTGAGCGGGATGCGCTTGCCCTTGCGCCGCGCCACCTCGGCCTCGATGGCCTCTGCGATGTCGGCGAAGCGGCCGCTGACCACGCGGCGCGCCGCGAAATCGCGGGTCAGTTCGATGAGCCGCGGCGCGCGCGGATCAACCGGATGGAAGCGATGGCCGAGACCCGGCACATAGCCCCTGTCTTCGGCGAAGAAGCGATCGAGCCGCGCCGCCACCGCATCGGCCAGCGTCGTGCCCCGGTCCATCACCGCGGCGATGTCGCCGTAGAAGGAAAGCGCCTGCTCGCCGGCGCCGCCATGCACGTCGCCCAGCACGTTGATGGCCGAGGCCATCGCATTGTTGATGCCGACGCCGCAGGTCGCCGCCATGCGGGCGATGGCGATCGACGGCGCCTGCGGCCCGTGGTCGACGGCAGCACCCAGCGCGATGCCGAGCAGCGCCGCCTGGTCCTCGCTGGGCAATTCGCCGCGCAGCATCAGCCAGATCATCGCCGGAAAGCTGACGCGGCCAATGAGGTCCTGTATCTCGTAGCCGCGGAGCCGGATCACGCCAGGGCTCATCTCGATGATGCCGGTCCGCCACCATTCCTCGCCGCGCGCGCGGCCGGCCTTTTTCTCCTGGCTCATGCCTGCGCTCTTGTCTTGCCGCGCGCCGGCAGCGTCGCAAAGACGTCATCCATATGTTCGCCCAGCGCCGGCGGCGGCCCGGCCGGCAATGGCGCTGCGCCGTCGACCATGAAGCCGCCGCGCACCACGGTCAGTGCTTGATCCATGCCGGGCATGCCTTCGAAGCGGGTCGTCATGCCGCGCTCTGTCACTTGGCGCTCGCCGAGCACTTGCGGGATGGTCAGCACCCGTCCGGCCGGCACGCCGGCGCGGTTGAGCTTTTCCTCCCAGGCGGCCGCCGAGGCACCCGCCAACGCGTCCTCGATCAGCACCTTCAGCGCCGCGCGGTTCTGCTTGCGCGTCTCGCGTTCGGCAAAGCGCGGATCGGACGCCAGCTCCGGCCGGCCGATCAATTGGCAGAGCGTGACGAACTGCTCCTGCTTGTTGGCGGCGATGTTGAGCAGCCCCTCGCCGGTGCGGAACGCGCCGGACGGTGCTGCCGTCATGTTCTCATTGCCCATCGGCCGCGGCTCGACGCCGGCAGTCAGATAGTTGGACACCGGCCAGCCAAGTGCAGAGAGTGTGCATTCGAGCATCGACACGTCGAGGAACGCCCCCTCGCCGGTCGTCTTCTGCTTGACCAGCGCGGCGGCGATGGCGAAGGCGCCGACCAGCCCGCCCAGCGTGTCGGCGACCGGATAGCCGACACGTAGCGGCGCCGTCTCCGGGGTGCCGGTGATGCTCATGATGCCCGACAGCCCCTGGATGATTTGGTCGTAGGCCGGATTGTCGCGCATCGGCCCGCTCTGGCCGAACCCCGATATGGCGCAGTAGACGAGGCCGGGACGGACCGCCTTCAGGCTGGCATGGCCGAGACCGAGCCGATCCATCACGCCCGGCCGGAAGTTCTCCACCAGCGCATCGGACGAGGCGACCAGGTCGAGGAAGCGGTCGCGATCGGCCTCCTTCTTGAGATCGAGCACGACCGATCGTTTGCCGGCGTTCTGCGCCAGGAACGAGGCGCCCATGCCAGCCTGGTTGAGTTTTGCCGAAGCGCCGAGCTGGCGCGCCAGATCCCCGCCATTCGGCGCCTCGACCTTGATCACGTCGGCGCCGAGCAGCGCCAGCTGGTAGGCGCAGTAAGGGCCGGCCAGAACATTGGTCAGGTCGAGGACGCGGATGCCCGAAAGCAGGTCTGTCATGATGCTCCAGTTCGATCAGGCATCGCCAGGCACATGCTCCGGTCCGCGCCGGCGCCGGTGCTCGATCCAGGCCCAGATATGCGGCCCGACGAGACCGATGAAGGCCAGCGTCAGCAGCGTCAGCGACAGCGGATGCCGGTAGAACACCGTCCAGTCGCCATTGGCGATGGTCATCGCGCGGCGGAACTGCGTTTCGGCGAGCGGCCCGAGGATCATGCCGATGATGACGGGCGCGGTCGGGAAATCGAAGCGCCGCATCAGGAAACCGGCCGCTCCCAGGAGATAAAGGATGACGAGATCGATCGGCGACTGCGAGATGCCGTAGGTGCCGACGGTGGCGAACACCAGGATGCCGGCATAGAGCTGCGGCGCCGGGATCTTCAACAGCCGCACCCACAGGCCGATCAGCGGCAGGTTGAGGATGACGAGGATGACGTTGGCGATGAACAGGCTGGCGATCAGGCCCCAGACGAGGTTGGCCTGCGTCGTCAGAAGCAGCGGTCCGGGATTGATGCCGTAGCTCTGGAAGGCCGACAGCATGATCGCGGCGGTCGCCGAGGTCGGCAGGCCAAGCGTGAGCATCGGCACCAGCACGCCGGCGGCGGACGCATTGTTGGCGGCTTCCGGGCCGGCGACGCCCTCGATGGCGCCGACCGTGCCGAACTCCTCCTTGTGCTTCGACAGCTTCTTCTCGATCGCATAGGACAGGAAGGTCGGGATCTCGGCGCCGCCGGCCGGCATCGCACCGATCGGGAAGCCGATCAGGGCACCGCGCAGCCACGCCTTCCACGAGCGCGCCCATTCGGCGGCGGTCATGTAGAGCGAGCCCCTGAGCGGCACGATCTCGTCCTTGCCGGCATAGCGGCGCGAGGCCATGTAGAGCGTCTCGCCGACGGCGAACAGGCCGACGGCGACGATGATCACATCGACGCCGTCGAGCAGCTCGCCCGTGCCGAAGGTGAAACGCGGCTGTCCGGTCTGCAGGTCGACGCCGATCATGCCGATGACGAAGCCGACGAACAGGCTGGTGAGACCCCGCACCGACGACGAGCCGAGCACCGCCGAGACGGTTATGAAGGCCAGCACCATCAGCGAGAAATACTCGGCCGGGCCGAAGGCCAATGCGAACTTGACCACGATCGGCGCCAGGAAGGCGACGCCCAGCGTCCCGATGGTGCCGGCGACGAAGGAGCCGATCGCCGAGGTGGCGAGCGCCGCGCCGCCGCGGCCGGACCGGGCCATGCGGTTGCCCTCGAGCGCGGTGACGATGGTGGCGCTCTCGCCGGGGGTGTTGAGCAGGATCGACGTCGTCGAGCCGCCATACATAGCGCCGTAATAGATGCCGGCGAACAGGATGAAGGAGGCTTCCGGCGCCACCTGGTAGGTGATCGGCAGAAGCAGCGCGATGGTCAGCGCCGGCCCGAGGCCGGGCAGCACACCGATCGCCGTTCCCAATGTAGTGCCGACCAGGCACCACAAAAGGTTGGCCGGCGTGAAGGCGACCGAGAAGCCGTGCGCGAGTTGGTTGAGCGTGTCCATGGCGTCAGCGCCTCACCATGGCGACGACGGCGTTGATCGCCGTGTTCAGCTGGTTCTCGACGAAACCGGCGCCGATGTTGACGCCGAGCGCCCTGGCGAAACCGAAATAGGCCGCGAGCGCCAGGATCAGGCCCAGCAGCGCGTCGCGCAGCGGGCTCCGGCTGCCGAAACCGTAGCAGACCAGAACGAACATGATCACCGAGGCGGCGGTGAAGCCGAGCGGATGGATGAGCGAAAGGTTGGCGACGAGGCCGGCAACCACGAAGCCCATCGACTTCCAGTCAGTCGGCGTCTCCTTTTCCTCGTCGGGCTGCCAGCCGCCCCGAAGCGCCGCGACGATGAGCAGCAGCGACAGGATCACCATGCCGGCCATCGTGATGTAGGGGAAGACCCTCGGGCCGACCTTGGAATAGAGCGGCGACACCGGGATCGCCAGCGTCTGCCAGGCCACGGCGGCGGCGCAGGCCAGAAGCCCGACGCCGATCAACAATTCGGGTATGGCAAAGCGCGGCGGCGCCTGCTGGTCGCTGGTGCTCATGAATGTCCTCCCTCGATGGCCGGCATCCCACGGCCGGCCCTGACCGCAGTCTCGCCCGCGATGGATGTCATGTCCATGCGCCTGGCGAAGGTCCAGGCGGAGCGGCGCCGGCCGACCCGCCTGGGGAAGGCATCAGGCGAGGCCGAGATCCTTGAGGATGGCGCCGATGCGGGCGGTGTCCTCGGTGACGAACTTGGCATAATCGTCGCCGGTGAGCAGGATTGGTGTCCAGTTGCGATTCTTGCACTCGGTCGCCCAGGCCTCGCTCTTGGCCATGGTCTCGACCAGCTTGATCATCGCCGCCTTGTCGTCGTCGGAGACGCCTGGTGGAGCGAAAACGCCGCGCCAGTTGAACAATTCGACATCGATGCCGGCCTCCTTCAGCGTCGGCGCGTCGATACCTTCCTGGCGCTTATCGGCGGAGATGGCGAGCAGCCTGAGCGCACCTGCCTTGACCTGCTCGGAGAATTCGCCATAGCCGGAAATGCCGGCTGCCACCTGGTTGCCAAGCAGCGCCGACAGCGCCTCGCCGCCACCGGCGAATGGCACATAGGAGAGGTTGGTCGCGGGCACAC
>NZ_RZOI01000502.1:0-4570 GCF_004022645.1 Mesorhizobium sp. M4A.F.Ca.ET.020.02.1.1
ACGCGGACCTGCTTTTGCGAGGCGGGCGAGATGGCGCGCGCGCCGTCGAGATGCTTGACGAGCGCGGCAAGGTCCTTGTCGGCAAGCGGACGCACCGCCTGGTCGAGCCCTCCCGGTCCGCCAGGCCCGGCCGGACGGCCGGGGCTGACGACGAGCAAATTGCTGCCGAGCTTGGAAATATCCGACTTGACCTTCGCGGTGGTGCCGGAGCCGATGGTCAGCATGGCGATGACGGCGGCGACGCCGATGACGATGCCGAGCAAGGTCAGGAAGGAGCGCAGCACGTTGCGGCGGATCGAGATCAGCGACAGGCGAACTGTCTCCCAGATCATTGGGCCGCCTCCAGTTTGTTGGAGTCGGTGGCGACATGGCCGTCGAGGAAGCGGATCGTGCGCTCGGCATAGGCCGCCACGTCGGCCTCGTGCGTGACCATGACGATGGTGAGGCCAAGCTCGGCGTTGAGCCTGGTCAGGAGCTCCATGATCTCGTGCGTGCGGGCGGAGTCGAGATTGCCGGTGGGTTCGTCGGCAACGAGCAGCGTCGGCCTGGTGACGATGGCGCGCGCGATCGCCACCCGCTGCTGCTGGCCGCCGGAGAGCTCGGCCGGCGTGTGATGCTCGCGTCCCACAAGGCCGACCTCGGCCAGCGCCTGCATGGCAAGTTGGCGGCGCTCGCGCGCGGCGACACCGCGATAGATCAGCGGCAGCTCGACATTCTCTGCCGCCGTGGTGCGCGGCAGCAAATTGTAGCCCTGGAAGACGAAGCCGACATAGAGGTTGCGCAGCATGGCGCGGCGGTTGCGGTCGAGCCGGCCGGCGTCGATGCCCTCGAAACTGTAGGTCCCGGCAGTCGGCGTGTCGAGGCAGCCGATGATGTTCATCGCCGTCGACTTGCCGGAACCCGACGGGCCCATGATGGCGACGAACTCGCCTTTTCGGATGGCGAGATCGACGCCGGCCAGCGCATGCACGCGGGCTTCGCCCTGGCCGTAGCTTTTCCAGACCTTGTCGAAGGCAATCAGCGTGGAGCCCGACACGGCGTCAGTTCCGCAGCTGCGAGCCGGTGATGACCTGCGCGCCTTTGTCGAGGCCGGACGTAATCTCGGTCAGCTCGCCATCGGTGGAACCGACCTTGACATTGACCGCGTGGGGTCGGCCATTCTCCAGCACATAGAGCGTGCGCGAGCCGTCGGTCGGTCTCGGCGTGGCGTCGCGCTGGCGGCCAGGGCGGCCCATGCGGCCGGTGAACAGGTCGCGCAGGCTCCACGTGCGGGCGGCGGGCGGCGCCGGCCGGTAACGGAAGGCGGTGGCCGGCACGGTGAGCACACCCTTGGCCTGTTTGGTGACGACCGAGACGGTGGCGGTCATGCCGGGCCTGAGCAGCAACTCGCTGTTGTCGACCTCCAGCCGCGCATTGTAGGTGACGACGCCGTCAGTGGTTACGGACGCATAGGAGATGTCGCGGATCTCGGCGTCGAAGGGCCGCTCCGGAAAGGCATCGACGGTGAAGCGGGCATGTTGGCCGGGCTTGACCGAGCCGATATCGGCTTCGTCGACCGCCGCCTGCAGCTCCATGTTCCTGAGGTCGGCGGCAATGACGAACAGCACCGGCGCCTGCAGCGAGGAGGCGACCGTCTGGCCGGGGTCGACAGAACGCGTCAGCACGATGCCGTCGATCGGCGCGTAGATGGTGCTCTTGGCAAGGTCGGTCTGCTGCGCCTTGAGATCGGCATTGGCGATGGCAAGGTTGGCCTCGGCGCTGTCGAGGGCCGCCTTGGAGCGGTCGCGGGTCGCGGTCGCGGCCTCGAGCGACTGGTCGGTCGCCATGCCGCGCTTGGTGAGTTCGTTCGCGCGCGCCAGCGCGTTCTCGTTTTCCTTCAGCGTCACGGTGGCGTCCTCGACGGCTGCCGCGGCTGCCTTGGCGGAAGCCTCGGCGCGCTCGATCTGAACCTCGAGCTTGGCGGTGTCGAGCGTCGCCAGCACATCGCCCTTCTTGACCTGCTGGTTTTCCTCGACCGCGACCGAGCGGACGACGCCTGAAAGTTCGCTGGAGATGTCGACCTGCGTCAGCGGCTGCAGCGTGCCGGTGGCCGAGACCTGGACGGTGAGGTCGGCAACGGCTGCCGGCACGGTGGTATAGTCGATTTTGGCCTGAGAGCCGGCATACCACTGATAGAAGGCACCCGCCGCGGCAACGGCGATCAGCGCCAGCAGGGCATAGAGCCAACCGCGCCGGCGTGTCCTGCGCAGGCCGTTGCGGTCGAGGCCGAGCGCCGTCTCGATGGCGGAATCCGATTCCGTCTTTGGCGGATTGACAACCTGGTCCACGCTGGACCCCTATTATGCGCACAGTCCCTATCTGTGCACAGATCAGGCTTTGTGGTTCGAATTACAAATTAAATTTCGCCCATGTTGGGATTGAGGCAAGAATGAAAACCCGGGATTACTTGCTCTACGATGTCTTTACGACCGAGCGGCTGGCCGGCAACCCCGTGGCTGTCGTCCTGGACAGCAAGGGGCTGGACACGGCGGCTATGCAAGCCATCGCGCGCGAATTCAATCTTTCCGAAACGGTGTTCGTGCTGCCTCCCGACAACGCCAAGCACCGCGCCCGCATCCGCATCTTCACGCCCGACTATGAAATGCCGTTCGCCGGCCATCCGACCGTCGGTACGGCGATCGCGCTCGCCGATCTGGCTGGCGAGACCGCCGGCATCTTCGTTCTTGAAGAGAATATCGGCCCGGTACGCTGCGCGGTGAGCAAGCATGACAGCGCCACTTTCGCCGAGTTCGACCTGGCGAAGCTGCCGGAGCCGCTGGAGCTCTCCGCCGACGCGGAAGCGATCGGCGCCGCGCTTGGCCTTGGACCGCATGAGATCGGCTTTGAGAATCACCGCGTCTCGTTCTGGTCGGCCGGCGTGCCCTACGTGACCATTCCGGTCGCCGACCTGAAGGCGGCGGGCCAAATCCGGCTGGACAACCAGGCATGGTCGGAACTGGCGCCGCGCAAGAGCGAATGGGCTTTCGCCAGTCCCTATGTCTATTGCCGCGAGACGGTCAACCATGAGAGCGCCTTCCATGTGCGCATGATCGTGCCCGGCAGTCCCTCCTATGAGGACCCGGCGACCGGCTCGGCAGCGGCAGCCTTTGCCGGCGCCATCATGCATTTCGACGGCCCGACAGACGGTATTTCGCAGCTGTGGATCGAGCAGGGGCTGGAGATGGGCCGGCCGTCGCGAATCCGGCTCGAGCTCAATGTCGACGGCGGCAAACTGGCCGCCGCCCGCATCGGCGGCCATGCCATTAAGGTGGCGGAAGGCAGACTTTTTGTCTGATCGGTGCGGCTGCCCCATCCCGATAGAATCGGGATGGGGCTCCATCTTTTTTGTTTGAGCATGATCTCTTCCGAAAACCGGATTCCACTTTTCGGGATCATGCTTTAGCGATTTATCGGGAAATGATCCCGGCGGGGCTAGACATCCCCAAGATCGGCGGCTATATGCCCGCCAACGCTGGGTTTACCGGCCGTGTGGGTGTGTAGCTCAGTTGGTAGAGCAGCTGACTCTTAATCAGCGGGTCCACAGTTCGATCCTGTGCACACCCACCAAATCCTCTTCAGATCCTGCTGAAAAAACATCGGAAGCCGGCGCCCCGCCGCGTTCAGGGGGCTTTCGATTTTTACTGGATGGTTGGCCTGAGGTAGCTGAGAATCGCTCGCGTTATGGCCAGGACGCCGTCAACGGCATCGAAGTTTGTCTTGCTTTTGCCGACGATCCATTCGAATTCGGGGGCTTGTGGTAGCCGGAGCGCATTGCGTACGAGCCAGCCAGAAAGCGTGAAGAGGTCAAGTGATCTCGGTTCGCCGCCCGAGTAGTAAGGAAATTGCAGAAACAGCCTTATTGGGCCTCCGTATCCAAGCTTGAAGGTCATGCTGACTGCAACTCGGTGGCCAAATCTGTCTTCAAAAACACCACCAAAAGTAAGATCTCTAGCATCGTAGTTGTGCCATTGCCCCGCCAACCCTAGAGAGCCCCATCTGTTTTGAGTATGTTCCTTCAGTTCCTTGCGATTGGGAAATTTTGATTTTTCAGGATCAAAGCGCAGGGGCGGGTCGACGTTACCTGTCTCGTCTCTCCACTCCTCCGCAGCGCCTCGAAGATCTTCAAAGACCGGAGATATTCTAGGATCCATCGGCTCGCCCGAGCAGCGTGAAATCCGCCACTGAGAAATCACCTCGCACAGAGATTCGACCGTATGGCCCGATCGTTCGGCCCAATCCTCGGTGGCCAGCATCCACGGGGAGTTGTATTTCAGCGCGGCAAAGGCGCCGCGCTTGCTGTCGAAATCGCGAATAATCCGAGCCAGAGCGTCGCGTAGCCCATGTTTGGGATCACCAAAAATCTTTGAGGGTTCCTCCATCAGCGCACCCCAGCATCTAGGTCACTATTTGTCCGAAACCCCTGCCTCTGCGAAGCTCGCCATACGGGCGTGGCATTCCAGCGCCGAGCGCACGATGTTGACGGCAAGGCAGGCGCCGGAGCCTTCGCCGAGCCGCATGCCGAGGTCGAGCA
>NZ_RZOI01000503.1:0-4559 GCF_004022645.1 Mesorhizobium sp. M4A.F.Ca.ET.020.02.1.1
GCATAGATGACCGGGATGCGCAGATTGGAGAGGTCGATCGGCAGATGGCGGTCGATGCGCTTGCCGGTGGCGATGATGCCGTCGACGCGCTTGTCGAGCATGGCCTCGACATGCAGCTGACCGAGGCGCGGATCGTCCTCGACATTGCACAGGAACACCGAGACGCCGGCGTCGACCAGCGCGTCGGACACGCCGGCCATCAGCGGCAGCGAGAAGCGGCCGTAAGTATCGTTGGTGAGCAGCCCGACGGTGAAGGAACGCTTGCGCAGCAGGCTCTGCGCCAGGCTGTTCGGCCGGAACCCCAGCCGCTGCGCCGTCTCGCGGATGCGCTCGCGCGTCTCCGCCGTCATCCGCCCCTGCCCGTTCAGCGCTTTCGAGGCCGTCGCCACGCTGACGCCGGCGGCCGACGCCACCTCGCGCAGGGTGACCGGGGCTGGCGCTGGCGAGGCATCGGAGGACATGTGGCGAGGCGCATCCCTTGATTGGGAAAAGGTTTTCTCTTATCGCCCTGCGCGGCGATGACGGGTGAGGTCAGCGAGCGCAGAGCGATTTGGGAAAAGGTTTTCTCAGAGGGAGATTAGGGGAAGGTGGGGAGGTTGGCAAGGGGGATGACGAGCAGAGACGCGCGTTTGTTCGTCATTGGCCACCTTGCGCCAGAAACGCCTTACGTGCAGCAAGGGCGCATTATCTTGTATTTGTGCTCGGTAGTGTTCAATCAACGAAATCCGGCCAATCCCAATGATGGAATACGTCCCCAGGAGCATATTTTGTCATGACCGCGCGTATACTCGTCGTCGACAACATCCCCGCCAATGTGCGGCTGCTGGAAGTTAGGCTTCTCGCCGAATATTTCGAGGTGCTGACAGCGAGCAACAGTCCGGACGCGATCGAGATCTGCGAAAATGGCAAGGTCGACGTCGTGCTACTCAACGTGATGATGACGGGCATGGACGGCTTCGAGGTCTGTAAGAGGCTGAAGAGCGAGCCGGCGACCTCACATATTCCCGTGGTCATGATCACCGCGCTCGACCAGGTGTCCGACCGGGTGCGCGGCCTCGAGGCCGGCGCCGACGACTTCCTCACCAAGCCGGTCAATGATCTGCAACTGATGACGCGGGTGAAGAGCCTAGTCAGACTGAAGTCGCTGACCGACGAGTTGCGCCTGCGCGCCTCGACCACGCGCAACATAGGCATCCAGGAGCTGCTCAGCCGCAACTTCGAGTCGGAAGACACCAAGCCCAGAGTGCTTGTGGTCGACGAGCGCAAGCCTTCGGTCGAGTGCATCCGGAAGATGCTGCTCGGCAGCGCTGAGCTCGATGTCGCGACCGATCCGAATGCCGGTCTCTTCCAGGCCGCCGAAACATCCTACGAGTGCGTGCTGATCTCGACGGCCTTCACCCATTTCGATGCGCTCAGGCTATGCTCGCAACTGCGCTCGCTCGACCGCACCCGCTTCCTGCCGATCATCCTCCTGGCCGGCGACGACGAGGAGGCGCGCATCATCCGCGGTCTCGAACTCGGCATCAACGACTATCTGACGAGGCCGATCGATCAGCACGAGCTTACGGCACGCCTGCGCACGCAGGTTCGGCGCAAGCGCTACAATGACCAGCTCCGCGGCAGCGTCACCCAAACCATCGAGATGGCGATCACAGATTCTGTAACCGGGCTGCACAACCGCCGTTATCTCGACAGCCATTTGCCGACCCTGTTCGATCGTGCTGTGACGCGCGGACGGCCGCTGTCGGTGATGATCACGGATGTCGACCTTCTAAAGTTGGTCAATGATACATACGGCCACGACGCAGGTGGCGACGTACTGCGAGAGTGCGCACTCCGGCTGCGCAAGCATGTGCGCGCGATTGACCTTGCATGCGTCTACGGGGGCGATGAGTTCGTTGTAGTGATGCCGGACACGGACAGCACTGTGGCCGCGAAAGTCGCAGAGCACATACGCGCCAAAATCGCCCAAATGCCGTTTGCTGTTGGCCAGGAGGCTAAGACAATCGAAGTGACCGTCAGCATTGGCGTATCTTCGGTACTCACGGGCGCGGATACGGTAGCCGGATTAGTAAAGCGGGCTGATGTCGCGCTTTACAATGCCAAGAACGGCGGCCGCAATCGCGTGATCGTCAATCTTGGATGATTATTTTTCGGCTCGACGTTATTAAAGCACTTACACCTGCGTCGAAAGTCGACTTGGTCTCAAGTTGCTGGTACGCCGTACTTCAAAAATTATGTCGGGGCCAATGAATGTCGTTCAATATCCTGTCTTTAAGCGGTGGCGGCTACCGCGGGCTGTTCACCATTGAGGTGCTGGCACGATTGGAGCGGCAAGCTGGCAAGCCGATTGGTCAATGCTTTGACCTAATCGCCGGGACCTCCATCGGCGGAATCATCGCCATTGGTCTGGCCATGGACAAAACTGCCAAAGAGATAAGAGAGACATTCTTGGAACAAGGGGCGGCAATCTTCCCAAAAGGGGAGCCTGCTGCTGGGTGGATTGCACGAAAGGTGGCCCAGTACAAATTCTATACGGGTGGCCCGAAGTATGACGGAAATGCCCTTCGCGCGACTATCGAGAAAATTGTCGGAAAAGACACACTCTTCGGACATGCGCATACCAGATTGGTGGTGCCAGCAGTGAATATGACGAAAGGGAGTGTGCAGATATTCAAAACACCACATAGTTCGGGTGTCGTTGTCGATCTTCATCGCAAGGCAGCCGACATTGCAATGGCCACATCCGCAGCCCCGACATTCTTTCCGATGGCTAAAATTGACAACAGCTATTATGCGGATGGAGGTCTGGTCGCAAACTCTCCAGATGCTTGCGCACTACACGAAGCTGTGCATTTTTGCGACCAGCGGGTATCAGATATTACACTCTTGAGTGTAGGCACAACTACCACAGGGTTTTCGCTGCCCGCGTCACTCGGTCCAGATCTGGGCGTTGTCGAGTGGATGAAGAACGAGCGTCTGATCTCGACGGTCATGTCCTCCCAGCAGCAGATCGTGGACTTTATGGTCGAGCATCAGTTGCATGATCGATACTTGCGCATCGATGCGCGGCCCTCGAATGAACAGATTGTCGACCTCGGTCTGGATTTGGCAACGCCCGCCAGGCGAGAAACCCTACTAGGGTTAGCAGAAGGAGCGTATCAGAGAGTTGCGGGCTCTCCATTTATTGAGAGAGTGCTCGCACACAAACGCGCCAACACTGATTTTCCATCCTTGCTCAGCAAGTAGAATACAGAGCCACAAAGGAAAGAACCGAACTGCGGTGGAGTTAAGCAGCACCCCAGGCAATGCATCAAAGTCGGGTCCGCTAACTACCATTAACGGCGCCTTGTTTGTGCCGAGCGGCCACCACGATCAAATCTCGGTCGGGTAAGCACGTCTTCGAGGCGCCAGCGGCTGGCTCTACGTCCCCTTCACGATTCTCGGCTTGGTCGGTCGGCGGGATGGAGCCGGGCTTTCGATGATCAAGGCCAGCCGCTTCTCGTCTTCAATGGCGCGGTCGACTGCCTCGATTTCCTCCTGGAGCGCCTTCAGTTGGGCACCGTAGCTGGAGCCATCGCTGTCTCCGATCTGGAAGCCACTTGCCCGCATTGCGTCGCGCGTATGGTGCACGTTACGGACGCCTTCGCGTCGAGTTGCGACGAGGATTTCCCTGAACTCTCCAAGACGTTCAACGTGACTGCGAGTCATTGCGTTCTCCTATTTCGTCGTCATCGTCGCCGACGGCGATGCAAAACGGCCAAACTTACGGCGCAGAAGGTCTAGGAGACTAAAGGAGATACTCTCGACAAAGCATGAGTGCGGAAGCTCAAATTTGAACGTTTGCAACAAGGTGATTCCAGGCGCGCCTCTCAAACCAGCATCGACTGCTGGGCGAAGATGCCCGCCATCGCGCCTTGCCACGATGCCGTGGTGACCGAGGGGATCATGGGGTTAGTGAGGTCGCCCGCGGCGTAGATGCCGGGCATGCTGGTTTCGCGGCGCTCATCAACCTTGAGGACGATGCCAAGGGGTGTAGCGGCCGTGGCGAGGCCCAGTGATTCATGCAGGCCGGCGGACGGCTTGTTGCGCGGATGTGCGAACAGAATGTCGACAGCGACATCACGGCCGGAAGCGAGCTTGAGGGTGGGATTACGGCCGCTATGACGGGTGATTTCAGTGATCCGGCCATCGACGATAGGTGTGTTGCGACGCTCCAGATCGGCCCGGATATCGGTCGGGATGTCGTGACCATCGGCGAAGACCGTCAACCTGTCAGTCCAATCGTGGAACAGCCTGGCCTGATTGTGCGACTGCGGGCCGGACCAGACGAGGCCCCAATGCTGGCCGGCGACTTCAAAGCCGTCGCAATAGGGACAGGGCACGATGGACGTGCCCCAGCTTTCGGCAAACCCCGGCACATCGGGCATCTGGTCCGTGATGCCATAGCTCAGGATCAGCCGACGCGCCCCAAGGCTTTCGCCATCGCCCATGAGGACGGAGAAATCGTCGATGCCGCCGGAGACTTTGTCGGCCCGAGCGTTGACCAGACTGATCGC
>NZ_RZOI01000504.1:0-4555 GCF_004022645.1 Mesorhizobium sp. M4A.F.Ca.ET.020.02.1.1
CCTTCAACCCGCCCGGCATGATGCCGTCCTGCGACAGGCCGCGGTCGATGCAGCCCTTCATGGCGCCCCAGATGGCGTCGAGACCGGCGTCGAGCTCCTCGCGCGACATCTGCGTCTCCTCGTTGACGCGCTTCATCTCGGCGATGGAAAGCCCACTCTTGGCCGCCATCTTCAGCATCTCGACGGCATTCTTGAAGGGATAAGGCACCTTCTTGCCTTCCGTCGTCACTGAGCCCTTGGCCTTCATCCGCTGCAGCTCTTCCTCGGAAACGACGAAGCCGCCGCCGATCGAATAATAGATGCGCTTGAGCAGCAGTCGGTCGCCGGCGTCGTAGGCATAGAACGCCATGCCGTTGGCGTGGCCGGTGAGCGGCGTCTTGCGGTCGAGCACGAGATCGGTCGCGGGATCGAAGCGGTAAGTCGGGTGACCCGGCGGCGCGATGCGCTTCTCGGCAGCGATCCTGGCAACGATGCCGTCAGCGAGGTCGGGATCGACCGTCTGCGGCGTCTCGCCGGCAAGGCCGAGGATGACGGCGCGGTCGGAGCCATGGCCGATGCCGGTGTAGGCGAGCGAGCCGTGCAGGCTGGCGCCGATGCGGTCGACCTTGACGCCGGCCGGCCGCGGCCAGTCGTTTCCGGCTACCTCGTCCAGAAAACGCCGGGCGGCGGTCATCGGCCCCATCGTGTGCGAACTCGATGGACCGATGCCGATCTTGAACAGGTCGAAAACCGAAAGGAACACGCGCCGTTGTCTCCTGAATCCGTCTCGGCATACATATAGGAATTGCTGAGATGTTTCCGCTGTTTTACGGATCGCGGCGCCGCGCCCTCCGACCTTGTTTGCTCCGGCAGCGACATTGATTGTCGGGTTGCGCTGGCGGGGCTATTCTCGACAACGCCAGGTATCGTTGCGAGGGAGGAAGCAATGCTTGCATTGGAGGCCAGGCCGGAACCGGTGTGCATCGTGCCGGCGCAGACGGCCGTCATCGTGGTGGACATGCAAAACGCCTTCGCCTCGGCGGGCGGCATGTTCGATCTGGCGGGCTTCGACATATCGGGTGCTGCACCGGCCATCGAGGCCAACAAAAGGCTGCTTGCGGCCGCGCGCAAAGCTGGCCTCACCGTGGTCTATCTCCAGATGTCGTACAGACCGGATCTCGGCGACGCCGGCGACATTTCCTCGCCGAATTACCACAAGGAACTGGGAATGGTGCTGATGCGCCAGCGCCCCGAGCTGCGCGGCAAGCTGTTGATCGACGACAGCTGGGACTGGCAGATCGTCGATGCGCTGAAGCCGGAGCCGGGCGACCAGATCATCCGCAAATCCCGCTACAGCGGCTTTTGCAACACCGGTTTGGAAGCGTATCTGCGGGCTCGCAATATCCGCCATCTGCTGTTCAGCGGGGTCGCCACCAATGTCTGCGTCGATGCTACCGCGCGCGACGCCTACATGCTGGAATTCTGGCCTGTCCTGGTCGAGGACGCGATGAACCATTCGGGCCCCGACTTCAACCGCCAGGCGACGCTGTGGAATTTCGAAAACGCGTTCGGATGGGTCACCAGGACCGACATGGTGGTCGAGGCCCTGCGCGCGAAAGCCGCCCAACCCCTGCCGGCCTAGCCGACCGTCGAAGCGGCCGGCTCGCCTGTGGTACAAGGGGACATGGGCGATTCCTTCCATCTTTCGACGGCCGACCTTGCGGCACTGGCCTTCTTCCTCATCGTCTGGGTGCTGCATACGCTGGCCTCCGACGGCAAGCTGGTCAGCCGCGTCTCGCTGACAACGGCGATGAACGCACAGCGCGCGGCCTGGATGCGAACCATGGCCGAGCGCGAGATCCGCATCGTCGACACCGCCATCATGACGGGTCTGCAACAAGGGACCGCCTTCTTCGCATCCTCTTCGCTGATCGCGCTTGGCGGCTGTTTCGCGCTGCTCGGCGCCTCCGACCAGGTGCTTACGATGCTGAGCGACCTGCCGCTGAGCGCGACCTCCTCGCGCGAGGCCTTCCAGATGAAGGTTTTCGGCCTGGTGCTGATCCTGGCCTTCGCCTTCTTCAAGTTCGGCTGGGCCTACCGACTGTTCAATTACTGCTCGATCCTGATCGGCGCGGTGCCGATCCCGTACGGCGAGGCTTCGCGCAATCCGGTCAGCGAGACGGCGGTCTGGCGCGCAACACGCATGAACATGCTGGCCGGCAAGCATTTCAATTCCGGCCTGCGCGCGGTCTTCTTCTCGATCGGCTATCTCGGCTGGTTCATCGACCCGGTGATTTTCGTGCTGTCGACGCTGCTGCTGCTGGCGGTGCTGGTCCGGCGCCAGTTCTTCTCTGCGGCCAGGGAGGCCGTCCTCGGTCAGCCCGGGAAGGGCCGGTCGATGCGGCCGGACAGCCAGTAAGCGGCAAGCCCGATCCATTCGCGGATCGCCATGGTCGTCACCTGCAGCGAATCGGCCGGGTTGTCGCAGAACAGGCCGATGCCTTCCTTGCCCGAGGTGCGGTAATCCACCGGCCATGGGATGGTCGGGAAGCCAGCCTTGTCGAACAGCGCCTTGGCGCGCGGCATGTGGAAGGCCGAGGTCACCAGCAGCCAGGTCTCGCCCGGCTTCGGCGCCACCATTTGCCTGGTGAAGACGGCGTTCTCATAGGTGTTGCGCGACTTGTTCTCGAGGATCAGCCGATCGGCGCCGACGCCGAGCGCGCCAAGCAGGCGCGGCGCGGTGTCGGCATCGCCCTCGCCGTCCAGGAACAGTTCTCCGGTACCGCCGGATACCACCACCTTGGCCTGCGGGAACCGCCTGGCAAGGATCGCGGTCTCGACCATGCGGTCGCCGCCACTGTTCAACTCATAGCCGCCGCGTGCGAGGTTGATGGCGCCCTCGAAGCCGCCGCCGAGCACGACGATGCCGTCGACTTTCTGCGGCAGCGACGGTTTGGCAAAGCGCTCCTCCAGCGGGTTGAGCATCATCGCGCCGAGCGAGGTCCAGGCGGAAAGCGACAGGATCAGGAAGGCGAGCACGCTGCCGGTGGCGGCCAGCCGCCGACGGCCGAACGCGGCCGCGAGCAGGCCCGCCAGCAGCAGGAAGATCGCCAGGTTGAGCGGCTGGATGAAGAACCAGAAAATCTTGGAAAGATAGAAGAACATCCCTCACCCCATTACAGCGCCGCGCGCCCCTGGACGCGCAAGGGACGCTGTAACACTTTGATCTTGCGCATGATCCTTTCCGAAAATCGATTCCGATTCTCGGAGCCACGAGCTAGATGAGGGACGACCCTACCACCACTTTTCCGGCTGAAATGTGCCGGCCGCCTGCTCGATGACATGCGCCGTCTGGAACAGCGTCTCCTCGTCGAAGGGACGGCCGATGAGCTGCAGGCCGAGCGGCAGGCCCTTGGCGTCGAGACCGGCGGGGACGCTGATGCCCGGCAGGCCGGCCATGTTGACGGTCACCGTGAAGATGTCGTTGAGGTACATCTTGACCGGATCGGAAGCCATGTCCTCGTCGGCGATGCCGAACGCGGCCGACGGCGTCGCCGGCGTCAGGATGACGTCGACGCCGGCGGCAAACACGTTCTCGAAGTCGCGCTTGATCAGAGTGCGCACCTTTTGCGCCTGCAGGTAGTAGGCGTCGTAATAACCGGCCGACAGCACATAGGTGCCGATCATGATGCGGCGCTTGACCTCGCGGCCGAAGCCGGCGGCGCGGGTCTTCTCATACATGTCGACGATGTCCTTGCCCGGCACGCGCAGGCCGTAGCGGACGCCGTCATAGCGCGCGAGGTTCGACGAGGCTTCGGCCGGCGCCACGATGTAATAGGCCGGCAGCGCGTATTTGGTGTGCGGCAGCGAGATGTCGACGATCTCGGCGCCGGCTTCCTTCAGCCAGGCAATGCCCTTCTGCCACAGAGCTTCGATGTCCTGCGGCATGCCGTCGACGCGGTATTCCTTGGGAATGCCGACCTTCATGCCCTTGATCGGCTTGCCGATCGCGGCTTCGTAGTCCGGCACCGGACTATCGACAGATGTCGTGTCCCTCGGGTCGACGGAGGCCATCGACTTCAACAGGATCGCGGCGTCGCGCACGTCGCGCGCGATCGGGCCGGCCTGGTCCAGCGACGAGGCGAAGGCGACAATGCCCCAGCGCGAGCAGCGGCCATAGGTCGGCTTGATGCCGACCGTGCCGGTGAAAGCCGCCGGCTGACGGATCGAGCCTCCGGTGTCGGTGGCGGTGGCGCCGGCGCAGAGGAAAGCGGAAACGGCCGAGGCCGATCCGCCGGACGAGCCGCCCGGCACGAGCTGGGCATTGTCCAGCGTGCGCTGGGTTTTCGCGCCGCCGGCCGAGACGAAGCCGCCGTCGCCCTGGTGCGTGGTCGGCATCACCACCGTGTCGAGGCGCGAGCGCCGCCACGGGTTGATGACCGGGCCGTAGTAGGAGGTCTCGTTGGAAGAGCCCATGGCGAACTCGTCCATGTTGAGCTTGCCCAGCATGACGGCGCCGTCGGCCCACAGATTGGCGGTGACGGTTGATTTGTAGCGACGCTCCCAACCGTCCCAC
>NZ_RZOI01000505.1:0-4554 GCF_004022645.1 Mesorhizobium sp. M4A.F.Ca.ET.020.02.1.1
GCCCAGGTCGGCCGCACGCCGGCGACCGGCATGGAAATCCGCAAGGTCAAATCGGGCGAGGGCATCTGAGATGGTCGTCGGCATCGCGCACTACCTCACCGTATCGGCGATCCTGTTCACGCTCGGCGTGTTCGGCATCTTCCTGAACCGCAAGAACGTCATCGTCATCCTGATGTCGGTCGAGCTGATCCTGCTTGCGGTCAACATCAATTTCGTCGCCTTCTCGGCGGCGCTCGGCGATCTCGTCGGGCAGGTGTTCGCGCTGTTCGTGCTGACGGTCGCCGCGGCCGAGGCCGCGATCGGTCTTGCCATTCTCGTCGTCTTCTTCCGCAACCGCGGCTCGATCGCGGTCGAAGACGTCAACATGATGAAGGGTTGACGGGGCAGTCATGTATCAAGCAATCGTCTTCCTTCCGCTGCTCGGCTTCCTGATCGTCGGCCTGTTCGGCACGTCGCTCGGCGCCAAGGCGTCCGAATACATCACCTCCGGCTTCCTGGTGATTTCGGCCGTGCTGTCGTGGATCGCCTTCTTCTCGGTCGGCTTCGGCGAGGGCGAAGTGTTCACCGTGCCGGTGCTGCGCTGGATCCAGTCGGGCGGGCTCGACGCGTCCTGGGCGCTCAGGATCGACACGCTGACGGTGGTGATGCTGGTCGTCGTCAACACCGTGTCGGCGCTGGTCCACATCTACTCGATCGGCTACATGCATCACGATCCGAACCGGCCGCGCTTCTTTGCCTATCTGTCGCTGTTCACCTTCGCCATGCTGATGCTGGTGACGGCCGACAATCTGGTGCAGATGTTCTTCGGCTGGGAAGGTGTCGGTCTCGCCTCCTACCTGCTGATCGGCTTCTGGTACAAGAAGCCGTCGGCCAATGCCGCGGCAATCAAGGCCTTCATCGTCAACCGCGTCGGCGATTTCGGCTTCGCGCTGGGCATTTTCGGCGTGTTCGTGCTTTTCGGCTCGGTCAATCTCGGCACCATCTTCGCCAATGCGGCGAGCTTCGTTCCGACAGAGGGCGCCGAGCACGGCGCAACCGTGCTCACCTTCCTCGGCTATACGCTCGACAAGCACTCGGCGCTGACCGTCGTCTGCCTGCTGCTCTTCATGGGCGCGATGGGCAAGTCGGCGCAGGTGCCGCTGCACACCTGGCTGCCCGACGCCATGGAAGGCCCGACCCCGGTCTCGGCGCTGATCCATGCCGCCACCATGGTGACGGCGGGCGTGTTCATGCTGGCCAGGCTGTCGCCGCTGTTCGAGCTGTCGCATTCGGCGCTGACGGTCGTCACCTTCATCGGCGCCTTCACCGCCTTCTTCGCGGCCACTGTCGGCCTCGTCCAGAACGACATCAAGCGCGTCATCGCCTATTCGACCTGCTCGCAGCTTGGCTACATGTTCGTGGCGCTCGGCGTCGGCGCCTATGGCGCCGCGATCTTCCATTTGTTCACGCACGCCTTCTTCAAGGCGCTGCTGTTCCTCGGTTCGGGCTCGGTGATCCATGCCGTCTCCGACGAGCAGGACATGCGCAACATGGGTGGCCTCAGGACGCTCATTCCGAAGACCTACTGGATGATGGTGATCGGCACGCTGGCGCTGACCGGCGTCGGCATTCCGGTGACGGTCATCGGCACCGCCGGCTTCTTCTCCAAGGACGCCATCATCGAGAGTGCCTTTGCCAGCCACAATCTGTTTGCCGGCACCGCCTTCGTGCTGCTGGTTGTCGCCGCGGCCTTTACCTCCTTCTACTCCTGGCGGCTGATCTTCATGACTTTCCATGGCCAGCCGCGCGCCAGCCACGAGGTCATGCACCATGTCCATGAATCGCCGCCGGTGATGCTGGTGCCGCTGTTCATCCTGGCCGTGGGCGCGCTGTTTGCCGGCATCATCTTCCATGGCGCCTTCATCGGCGAGGGCTATGCCGAGTTCTGGAAGGCGTCGCTGTTCACACTGCCGGAAAACCACATCCTTCACGAGATCCACGAACTGCCGCTGTGGGTCGAACTGGCGCCGTTCATCGCCATGGTCATCGGCTTCGCGGTCGCCTGGAAGTTCTATATCCGCTCGCCGGAACTGCCCGCCAGCGTCGCCGCCAACCATCGCCTGCTCTACGCCTTCCTGCTCAACAAGTGGTACTTCGACGAGCTCTACGACGTCCTGTTCGTGCGGCCGGCGAAGCGCCTCGGCAGGTTCCTGTGGAAGACCGGCGACGGCGCCGTCATCGACGGGTTCGGGCCTGACGGGGTCTCGGCGCGCGTCGTCGACGTCACCAACCGGGTCGTCAAGCTGCAGACCGGCTACCTCTACCACTACGCCTTCGCCATGCTGATCGGCGTTGCCGCACTCGTCACCTGGATGATGCTCTGATGACCGCCTGGCCAATCCTCTCGCTGGTCACCTTCCTGCCGCTGGTTGGTGTGCTGCTCATCCTGTTCATCAATGATGACAGCGAAAACGCGCGCCGCAACATCCGCGCCATCGCGCTGTGGACGACGAGCATCACCTTCGTCATCTCGCTGTTCATCTGGAAGGGTTTTGACAATTCGCAGGCCGGCTTCCAGTTCGTCGAGAAGGTCGCCTGGCTGGATTCGGGCATTTCCTACCACATGGGTGTCGACGGCATATCGATGCTGTTCGTCATCCTCACCACCTTCCTGATGCCGCTCTGCATCCTGGCTTCGTGGGAAGCGATCGAGAAGCGGGTCAAGGCCTACATGATCGCCTTCCTGCTCCTGGAAACGCTGATGATCGGCGTGTTCTGCGCGCTCGACATCGTGCTGTTCTACGTCTTCTTCGAGGCCGGCCTGATCCCGATGTTCATCATCATCGGCGTCTGGGGCGGCAAGCGGCGCGTCTACGCCTCGTTCAAGTTCTTCCTCTATACGCTCGCCGGCTCGGTGCTGATGCTGCTCGCCGTCATGGCGATGTTCTACCAGTCGGGTACCACCGACATCACGACGCTGCTGACGCACAACTTCCCGGCCAACATGCAGACCTGGCTGTGGCTCGCCTTCTTCGCCTCCTTCGCGGTGAAGATGCCGATGTGGCCGGTGCACACCTGGCTGCCGGACGCGCACGTCGAGGCGCCGACGGCGGGCTCGGTGATCCTGGCCGCGATCCTCCTGAAGATGGGCGGATATGGCTTCCTGCGCTTCTCGCTGCCGATGTTCCCGCTGGCGTCGGAAATGTTCGCGCCGCTGGTGTTCACGCTGTCGGTCGTCGCCATCATCTACACCTCGCTGGTGGCGCTGATGCAGGAGGACATGAAGAAGCTGATCGCCTATTCGTCGGTCGCCCATATGGGCTTCGTCACCATGGGCATCTTCGCCATGAACCAGGAAGGCGTGCAGGGCGCGATCTTCCAGATGCTCAGCCACGGCCTCGTCTCCGGCGCGCTGTTCCTGTGCGTCGGCGTCATCTACGACCGCATGCACACGCGCGAGATCGATGCCTATGGCGGGCTGGTCAACAACATGCCGAAATACGCCACCGTGTTCATGGTCTTCACCATGGCCAATGTCGGCCTGCCTGGCACCAGCGGCTTCGTCGGCGAGTTCCTGACCATGCTGGGTGTGTTCCGGGTCAACACCTGGGTGGCGTTCTTCGCCGCCACCGGCGTCATCCTGTCGGCGGCCTACGCGCTCTGGCTCTATCGCCGCGTGATCTTCGGGTCGTTGACCAAGGACAGCCTGAAAGATCTGCTCGACCTCTCGGCGCGCGAGAAGGCGATCATCTATCCGCTGGTGGTGCTGGTCATCTTCTTCGGCGTCTACCCGGCGCCGGTCTTCGATGCGACGGCCGCCTCGGTCAAGGCGCTCGTCACTAACGTCACCGCATCCATCAATACCGCGCAGACCGCGGCGGCGAACTGACTGGGGATATCGCGAACCATGACGCCGGACCTTCTCTCCAGCCTTTCGCTCTCGACGCCGGAGCTTATCCTCGCCATCGGCGCGCTGGCGCTGTTGATGGTGGGCGCCTATTCGCGCACCGACAGCACGGCCACCGTCAACGGTCTTGCCGTCGCCATACTTGCGCTCGCCGGCTTCTGGGTGGTCTCTTCCAGCGGGCAGGGCACCGCCTACGGCAGCGCCTTCGTCCAGGATTCCTTCGCCCGCTTCATGAAGGTGCTGGCGCTGATCGGCTCGGCGGTGACGCTGGTCATGTCGATGCGCTTCGCCAGACAGGAGCATTTCGACAAGTTCGAATATCCGGTGCTGATCCTGCTGTGCACGCTCGGCATGTTGCTGATGATCTCGGCCAACGGCATGATCGGGCTCTATCTCGGCCTCGAGCTGCAGTCACTGGCGATCTACGTGCTCGCCGCGATCAACCGCGACAGCGTCCGTTCGACCGAAGCCGGCCTCAAATATTTCGTGCTCGGCGCGCTGTCGTCCGGCATGCTGCTCTACGGCATCTCGCTGATTTACGGCTACACCGGCAACACCGGCTTCCAGGAGATCGCGACCGCGCTCGGCAGTGGCGAGCGGCAGCTCGGCCTCGTCTTCGGCCTGGTCTTCGTGCTGGCCGGCCTTGCCTTCAAGATTTCGGCGGTGCC
>NZ_RZOI01000506.1:0-4544 GCF_004022645.1 Mesorhizobium sp. M4A.F.Ca.ET.020.02.1.1
CCGGCATCAAGCCGACCGACATGCAGGTGGCGATGAAGAAGCACCCGGAGCGGCTGGTCGTCGGCCATCCGTTCAACCCGGTCTATCTCCTGCCGCTGGTCGAGATCGTCGGCGGCGAGCAGACCTTCCCGGAGGCGATCGAGGTCGCCAAGGAACTTTACGCCTCGATCGGCATGAAGCCGGTGGTGGTGCGCAAGGAGATCGAGGCCTTCGTCGGCGACCGCCTGCTCGAAGCCGCCTGGCGCGAGGCGCTGTGGCTGGTCAAGGATGGCATCTGCACCGTCGAGGAACTCGACGACATCATGCGCTATTCCTTCGGCCTGCGCTGGGCGCAGATGGGCATGTTCCAGGTCTACCGCGTCGCCGGCGGTGAGGCCGGCATGCGCCACTTCATGGCGCAGTTCGGCCCTTGCCTGAAATGGCCGTGGACCAAGTTGATGGACGTGCCGGAGTTCAACGATGAGTTGGTCGATCTCATCGCCACCCAGTCGGACGAGCAGGCGCACGGCCTGTCGATCCGCGAGCTGGAAAAGATCCGCGACGACAATCTGGTCGCGATCATGGAGGCGCTGTCGAAGCAGAACAAGGGCAAGGGCTGGGGCGCCGGCGCGCTGCACAAGGACTATACCAGGCAGCTCGCCAAGCTGGCGGCGAAGAAGCCGGTCTCCAAGGCGGCCGAGAAGGCCAAGGCTGCCAAGCCGGTGAAGAAGGCCGTGAAGCCGGCAAAGGCCGAAAAGTCGAAGAAGAGCAAGAAGAAGGGCTGAGGCGATGGATTTCGGTCTTTCCGAGGAACAAAAGCTCATCGTCGAGACGACGCGCGCCTTCGTCGAGAACGAGCTTTATCCGCATGAGCGCGAGGTGGAGCGCACCGGCGTGCTGCGCCGCGAGCTGATCGACGAGCTGAAGGCCAAGGCGCTCGAGGCCGGGCTCTACGCCGCCAACATGCCGGCCGATGTCGGCGGCGCCGGCCTCGATACGGTGAGTTGGCTGCTCTACGAGAAGGAGCTCGGCCGCGCCAACTACGCGCTGCACTGGACCTGCGTAGCGCGTCCTTCCAACATCCTGCTCGCCGGCACGCCGGAGCAGCGCGAGAAATATCTCTTCCCCTGCATCCGCGGCGAGAAGTGGGACTGCCTGGCAATGACCGAGCCCGGCGCCGGCTCCGACCTGCGCGGCATGAAGGCCACCGCCGTGCAGGATGGCGACGACTGGGTGCTGAACGGCACCAAACACTTCATCAGCCATGCCGACATCGCCGACTTTGCGATTTGTTTCATGGCTTCAGGCGAAGAGGATTCGCCGCGCGGCAAACGCAAGAAGATCACCGCCTTCTTCGTCGACAAGGGCACCAGGGGCTTTGCCGTGCGCGACGGCTACCGCAACGTCTCGCATCGCGGCTACACCAACGCCATCCTCGAATTCGATGATTGCCGGCTGCCGGCGAGCCAGGTCCTGGGCGAGGTGCACAAGGGTTTCGAGGTTGCCAATTCCTGGCTCGGCGCCACTCGCCTGCAGGTCGGCGCCACCTGCCTCGGCCGCGCCGAGCGTGCGCTTGGCCACGCCATCGAGTACGCCGCCCAGCGCCAGCAGTTCGGCCAGCAGATCGGCAAGTTCCAGGGCGTGTCGTTCAAGCTCGCCGACATGGCGACGGAGTTGAAAGCCGCCGACCTGATGGTGTTCGAAGCCGGCTGGAAGTACGATCAGGGCACCGTCACCGACCAGGACATGGCCATGGCCAAGCTGAAGGCTACAGAGATGCTGGCTTTCGTCGCCGACGAGGCGATCCAAATCCATGGCGGCATGGGGCTGATGGACGATCTGCCGCTGGAGCGCATCTGGCGCGACGCCCGCGTCGAGCGCATCTGGGAAGGCACTTCGGAGATTCAGCGACATATTATTTCGCGGGCGCTGCTGCGTCCGTTTGGGGCTTAGAGCATGATGCCCAAAGCCGGGATCCGGCTTTTGGAGAAGATCATGCTCAAACGAAAAGATGGCCATGCATAAACTCGAACGTCTCCTGCGCCCGAAATCGATCGCCGTGTTTGGCGGCGCACAGGCCGCCGCCGTCGTCGCGCAATCGATCAAGATGGGCTTTGCCGGCGAAATCTGGCCGGTGCACCCGACCAAGGACGAGGTTGCCGGCCGCAAGGCCTACCGCTCCGTCGCCGAATTGCCCGGCGCGCCCGATGCCGCTTTCGTCGGCGTCAACCGGCATCTTTCCATCGAGGTGGTCAAGGCTCTGGCAGAGCGCGGCGCCGGCGGCGCCGTCTGCTTCGCCGCTGGCTTCCTCGAGACCGAAGCCTATGACGAGGACGGCGAGCGGCTGCAGGCTGAATTGGTTACGGCCGCCGGCCAGATGCCGATCATCGGCCCCAACTGCTACGGCCTCATCAACTATGCCGACGGCGCGCTGCTCTGGCCCGACCAGCATGGCGGCATCAGGCTGCCCGACAGCGGCAAGGGCGTCGCCATCATCACCCAGTCGTCCAACATCGCCATCAACATGACGATGCAGAAGCGCGGCCTGCCGATCGCCTTCCTGATGACCGCCGGCAATCAGGCGCAGACCGGCCTCTCGGAAATGGCCCTCGGCCTGATCGAGGATGAGCGCGTCACCTCGCTCGGCCTGCACATCGAGGCCTTCGATTCGGTCGCCGGTTTCGAGCGGCTTGCGGCCAGGGCGCGCGAGCTGAGGAAGCCGATCATCGCCATGAAGGTCGGCCGCTCGGAACAGGCGCGGCAGGCGACGGTGTCGCACACCGCCTCGCTGGCCGGCTCGGACGCCGCTTCCGGCGCCTTCCTGAGGCGGCTCGGCATCGCCCGCGTCGATTCCATTCCAGCCTTCATCGAGGCGCTGAAGCTGCTGCACATCACCGGGCCGCTGCCCGGCTACAAGCTGTCGTCGATGAGCTGCTCGGGCGGCGAGGCCTCGGTGATGGCCGACAGCGCGGAGGGGCGCTGGGTGCATTTCCCGCCTCTGACCGACAAGCATCGCGTCCATGTCAAGTCGACGCTGGGGCCGCTGGTCGCGGTCGCCAATCCGCTCGACTACCACACCTTCATCTGGAACAACGAGCCGGCTATGACGGCCACCTTCACCGCGATGGTGTCGGGCGGCTTCGACCTCAACATGCTGGTGCTCGACTTCCCGCGTCCCGACCGCTGCTCCGACACCGACTGGTGGGCGACGCTGCGCGCTTTCGAGGCGGCGCTGAAGACCAACAGCGCGCAAGGCGCGATCGTGTCCTCACTGCCGGAAAACCTGCCGGAGGAATATACCGCCGGGCTGATGGCGCGCGGCATGGTGCCGTTGTTCGGCATCTCGGAAGCCATGGATGCCGCTCAGGCGGCCGCCTTCATCGGCTGGGCCTGGCGCGAGCCCGAGGCACAGCCGGTCGACACCAGCGCCGCGGGCGCGGCCGACGCCGGCCATGTTACGCCCGACGAGGCCGAGGCCAAGGCGCGGCTGATCAAGGCCGGGCTACCGGTGCCGAAGGGCGAGCGCGCCGCCAATGCGGTTGAGGCGGTGATTTCGTCGATGGCGCTAGGCTTCCCGGTGGCGCTGAAGGCGCTGGGCGTCACCCACAAGTCGGAAGTCGGCGCGGTGATCCTCAACCTCAAGGATGCCGAATCCGTGAGCACCGCCGCGCATGACCTCCTGCCGCTCGGCACCGGCCTCTATGCCGAGCGCATGGTGCGCGACGGCGTCGCCGAGCTGATCGTCGGCTTCACCCGCGACCCGATGTTCGGCGCGGTGATGACGCTCGGCACCGGCGGCGTGCTGGTCGAGCTCCTGCGCGACAGCGTCACTTTGATGCTGCCGGCGACCCGCGACGATATCGAGGCGGCATTGCGTGGACTGAAGCTCTACCCACTGCTCGAAGGCTATCGCGGCCGGCCCAAGGCCGATGTCCAGGCGGCCATCGACGCCATCGCCGGCATCGCCGGCTTTGTGCAGCAGAATGCCGGCGAGATCGAGGAGCTCGACATCAATCCGCTGATCGTCTGCGCCGAAGGCAAGGGCGCCTGGATCGCCGACGCGCTGCTGGTGCTTGGAGAGAAGAAGAATGCCTGACGTCATTTCGACCCGCCGCGAGGGCACGATCCTCGAAGTCACGCTTGACCGGCCGAAGGCCAATGCCATCGACCTGAAGACGTCGCGGCTGATGGGCGAGACGTTCAAGGCGTTCCGCGACGATCCCGACCTGCGTGTCGCCATCGTCAGGACCGCCGGCGACAAGTTCTTCTGCGCCGGCTGGGACCTCAAGGCGGCGGCCGGCGGTGACGCGGTCGACGGCGATTACGGCGTCGGCGGCTTCGCCGGCCTGCAGGAATTGCGCGACCTCAACAAGCCGGTCATCGCTTGCGTCAACGGCATGGCGGTCGGCGGCGGCTTCGAGCTGGCGCTGTCCTGCGATCTCATCTACGCCGCCGACCATTCCTCCTTCGCGCTGCCCGAGATCCGCGCCGGCACGCTTGCCGATGCCGCGACGATCAAGCTGCCGAAGCGCATTCCCTACCATGTCGCCATGGACCTCCTGCTC
>NZ_RZOI01000507.1:0-4535 GCF_004022645.1 Mesorhizobium sp. M4A.F.Ca.ET.020.02.1.1
CTTCTCTTCCAGGAGCTTCGACAGCTCAGCCGCCTCGAGGACGGTCAGCTTCGAAAGGTCGTCTACGATCTTTGCGAGATCAGCCATTTGCATATTCCTTCGTAAGGTTCGAACGTGTGTTTGTGATAGCGAGGAACGGCCTCATGCCGCCTCGTCCTTCCGGGCGTAAGCGCCGATGACGCGCGCGACCGAAGCCGCGGGTGCATTGACGATCTGGGCGATCCGGGTTGCCGGCGTGGCGATCATGCCAACCAGCTTGGCGCGCAGCTCGTCGAGCGACGGCAGTGTGGCGAGTGCCTTCACACCGTCGGCGTTGAGCGAGGTGGTGCCCATTGCGCCGCCGAGAATGACGAGCTTGTCATTTCCCTTGGCGAAATCGGACGCGACCTTCGGCGCCGCAATCGGATCCTCCGAATAAGCGACCAGCGTCTGTCCCTTGAACAGGTCGATGATCGATGCGGAGTCCGTGCCCTGAAGAGCGATTTTGGCGAGACGGTTCTTCGCGACTTTGACGGTGCCACCGGCGGCGCGCATCTTCGACCGAAGGTCGTTCATTTGCGCGACGGTGATACCAGCGTAGTGGGCCACGACAACTGAACCCGCGTTCGAAAACGCATCATTCAGGCCCGTGACGAGTTCGCGTTTTTCCGCTCTGTCCACTGCCTATCTCCAGTTGACCCCTGCCCCATCAATGGGAACATTCCCATTCACGATGACAGGCGTCGGGTTGCCTTTTGCCGGCCGGGCCATCCAGTAACGGATCTCCCGAACGACGCTCGAGGATCCTGCCCCCTTTCGCCACACCAATCGGCAGGCCGAATGGTGCGCAGACAAAAGGCAAACACGGTTCGAACCTTTCATTGGAGCTTCTCGCTCCTTTGTCGGGTCTTCACCCGTCTCATGCAGGCCCACATGAATTAAGGCTGTTGGGCCGCCTGCAATCTCGGACAGGATATCCGGAAGCCTTTCGGCCTCCGGGGTACCGGGCCGCCGACGGATCGGAGGCCCGGAATTCTTTGCGGATCAGCCTGTTAGCGGCCGATCAGAACAGTTCGTATCAGGACGCGGCGAGCGTCGCGATGTCGAGCTTGAGGCCGGGCCCCATCGTCGAGGTGACCGACACCTTCTTGACGTAGTTGCCCTTGGCGCCGGACGGCTTGGCCTTGTTCACCGCATCGGCGAAGGCGCGCACATTCTCTTCCAGCGCCTTGACGTCGAACGAAATCTTGCCGACGCCGGCATGGACGATACCGGCCTTCTCGACGCGGAACTCCACGGCGCCGCCCTTCGAGGCCTTGACGGCAGCGGCGACATCGGTGGTCACCGTGCCGACCTTCGGGTTCGGCATCATGCCGCGCGGGCCGAGCACCTTACCGAGACGGCCGACCAGCGGCATCATATCCGGCGTCGCGATGCAGCGATCGAAATCGATCGTGCCCTTTTGGACGATGTCGACCAGATCCTCGGCGCCAACGATATCGGCGCCGGCGGCCTTGGCTTCCTCAGCCTTGTCGCCGCGCGCGAACACGGCCACACGCACCGAGCGGCCGGTGCCGTTCGGCAGATTGACCACGCCGCGGACCATCTGGTCGGCATGGCGCGGGTCGACGCCGAGATTCATCGCGACTTCGATGGTCTCGTCGAACTTCACCGAGGACCGCTCCTTGAGCAGCTTCAGCGCCTCAGGGAGCGCGTAGGACTTGTTCGGATCGATGCCTTCGCGGGTCTTGGCGATACGCTTTGCAATCTTTGCCATGATCTCAGCCCACCACTTCCAGACCCATCGAGCGGGCGGAGCCCTCGACCATGCGCATGGCCGCTTCGACGTCGTTTGCGTTCAGGTCCTTCATCTTCTGCTCGGCGATCGCGCGCACCTTGTCGCGGCTGATCGTGCCGGCCTTGACCTTGCCCGGCTCCTTCGAGCCCGACTTCAGGTTGGCGGCCTTCTTCAGGAAGTAGCTCACCGGCGGCGTCTTCATGACGAAGGTGAACGACTTGTCCTGGTAGTAGGTGATGACGACCGGGATCGGCGACCCCTTTTCCAGCTCCTGGGTCTGCGCGTTGAACGCCTTGCAGAACTCCATGATGTTGATGCCGCGCTGACCAAGCGCCGGGCCGATCGGGGGCGACGGCGTAGCCGAGCCCGCGGCAACCTGGAGCTTGAGCTGGCCTGCAACTTTCTTAGCCATCTCTATTCCTGCCTTTTCTCATGCCGGTCCCACTGTCAGGGAAGCACCGGCGGTTGCAGTCTGGTGGTGCGGTTCCCGCGGCCGGCTAAAGCCGCGTTCGCCTCCCACCCGTTCATGGCCGCGCGATCTTCGCGCCGCCTTCCCTGAGCCGTAGCGGCGCAGGGCATCCCGACGCCTTTCGGCGCGGGTATTCGGATCAGCCCTTTTCGACCTGTCCGAATTCGAGATCGACGGGCACAGCGCGCCCGAAGATCGAAACTTCCACCTTGAGCCGCGCCCGCTCCTCGTCCACTTCCTGGACGAAACCGTTGAACGACGCGAACGGGCCGTCCGAGACGCGGATCGCCTCGCCGATCTCGAAAGTGACCGAGGGCTTCGGCCGCTCGACGCCTTCCTGCACCTGGTTCAGGATGCGCTGCGCCTCGGTCTCGGTGATCGGCACGGGCTTGGAGTCGCCCAGGAAGCCCGTCACCTTCGGCGTGTTCTTGACCAGCGAGAACACTGCATCGGTCAGGTTGGCCTTGAGCAGCACATAGCCTGGGAAGAACTTGCGCTCGGCATCGACCTTGCGGCCACGGCGTATCTCCACGACCTTCTCTGTCGGCACCACGATCTGCTCGATGTCACCGGATAGGCCCTTCTGCTTGGCCTTGTTCTCGATGTCCTCGGCGACCTTCTTCTCAAAGTTCGAATAGGCGTGGACGATGTACCACCGCGCAGTCATTTCACGACTTCTCCGTAATCGCCGGACTTAGCGTCCCAGCCCCAGAATCCACTCGATCGCGTAGCCCATGGCTATGTCGGCGGTGAAGAAAAAGATCATCGCGATGACCGCGAACACCAGGACCATCACCGTCGAGATCATCGTTTCGCGTCGCGACGGCCAGGTCACCTTGGCGGTCTCCGCGCGAACCTGCTGGAGAAAGGTGAAAGGGTTTGTGGTTTTCGAAGCCATATGCCGCTCTGTCTTCAAGACCCGTTGGCCGGGTCTCCTGGATGATCCCGCAGGCCGGGACATGCCGCTCGGACTTCATGGCGGCGCCGAATCAGCGCATCCATTTCGCCCATGCAAATCGGACGCGTAAAGCCGGCTTCCCAGCTCCACGCGTCGCGTGTCTGTTCTGTCTACATAAAACCGATTCTTGATCCACGCAAGTGGCAAGTGTCCGCTTTATGGCCAAACGCCGCCTCGGAACCATCCAGTCGTTCCGTCCCGGCTATGGGCGCCTTATGCCCCAGTTCCCACCAAATGGCAAGCCACCCATGGGTTTTCAAGGACCAGGTGGGCTATCGACGATATTGAAATCGGCCATTTCGGGAAAATGGCACGGGCAGCAGGGCTCGAACCTACGACCTGCGGTTTTGGAGACCGCCGCTCTACCAACTGAGCTATGCCCGTACACGCGCGTTTCGGCGCAGGCGCTTCCTAAAAGCTTCCGGGCGCTCTGTAAAGAGTGGTCTGCGGTCGATTCATATCCTTTGCCAGAAATCCGGATAGGTAACGACCAGCCCCTCCCGATCAACCTCGATTTCCCGCCGGAAGCCACTCCTGAGTGACTCATAGAGATAGCGTCTGTCCTCATCGAGACATGTGTAGCGCTGCGGGCTTTTGACGATCCTCAGCTCCGGCAATTCGATGAAGGCCGCCGCGATCTCGGCGCTTTCGCCAGGCTTCAGTCGCAGCCGCCGGATCGGCAGCGTGTTGGTGAAGGGCGTGACGGTGAGATCGGGGTCGAGCGCCCCGGTCAGTTCCGGAATCGGAGCACCGTCCTTCGACCAGTTGCCCATTCCATCCGTCTCGAGCCGGAAGCGCCCGCCGCCGACGATGCCGACCTCGACCTCCCTGGCGCGCCAGTCGGGGTCGCATGAAATGCGGTAGTGGACCGCGAACGGCGCATGGTCGGCCGAGATCGCCACGGACTCTGCCGATATCCCACCGGAGTCCTGCCTCAGGACGAGGTGTTCGATGCCAAGGCCCTGCCACTGCCGCCATCGGACGATCGTGCTCCGAGCCCGGTCCGCCACTGCTACGATTTCCCAACCGGCGGCTTGTACGGCCCGCCGGGCACGCCCCAGCCCCAGGCGGGCATCGGCTCCGTCTCGGGGTCGCAGGTCTCGCCGAGATTGGAGTTCATCTTCGCCAGCCGCGATCCCCATTCGACATAGCCCATGAAGGCGGAGCGGAATTCGGGATCGTCGGGCAGGCCGACCTCGTCGGCGGCATCGGCGAGAAGATTGATCCAACGCCGCCGCTGTTCCTCGCTCAGGTGCTTGCCGAGATGATGCATCACCATCTCGCGGTGGCCGCCATGCTTTTCGCTGTAGGTCTTCGGTCCGCCGAAACCC
>NZ_RZOI01000508.1:0-4528 GCF_004022645.1 Mesorhizobium sp. M4A.F.Ca.ET.020.02.1.1
ATCGCGCGTATGGGCGGCCGGGTCAACTGCCTGTTGCCGCCGTCCGTCGATCGTCGCGACCCTTTGGCGCCCCTCTGCCCGGCCAGTCATATCCCCACCTGGGGAGATTGGCAGCTTCGCCGGCGTAACCCACGGCGGCCAAGCCACGAGCAAGCCGGGTGGAAAAAACCGCTGCCGAACCCGACCTATCCTTGGAGAAAAAGAATTATTTTCACGCTGCGCCTTGTCTACAAACCCACAGGCTCTATGTTGCAAGTATCGATCTTGCTTGTTGAACCTTGTTCTGGCGCAATCCGCGCTCTCAGCGATCTTCCTCTCAAAATCGATCTGAAAAGTTTGCCGCGCAGGCTGTACGGCGAGCAATTTTTCTATGGCTGATTGAAAGGAAATCGTCATGAATACTGGAACGGTAAAGTTCTTCAATGCAACCAAGGGCTTCGGCTTCATCGAGCTGGGCAACGGGCAGCCGGATGTCTTCGTGCACATCTCGGCCGTCGAGCGCGCCGGCATGGGGTCCCTCGTCGAGGGGCAGAAGGTCAGCTTCGAAATCGTGAAGGACAGCCGCAACGGCAAGAGTTCGGCCGAGAACCTTCAGGCCGCGTAGACAGATTGCGCTTCTGGTCTTTGACCACGGATGTACTGGCATCGATCATCGAGGCGCATGGGAGAGGCCGGGTTTCGCCCGGCCTTTTTTCTTTTTCATGATTGGAGACAGTCACATGCAGCACCAGCCGATACCCGAAGGAATATTCAAGCCGAAGCCGACAGCCATCGAAACGAAGCAGGACGCCACGACCAGGGCGGCCCGCCAGATCATCGATGGCGAAGCGGCCGAACGCGAACGAAAGACCGAACGCTTGAAGCAGGCCAGGCTTGCCATGCAAGCGGTCGAGGCCGCCAGCCCCGCGGCCAGGTCGCCGGCGAAAAAGCGAACCGGCCGGCGCAAGCAGGCCTAGTGGCGCGAAAGCCGGCGCCGAGGTTCCGTGCCACGAACCATAGGTGTTTGAGCAAAATGGTATTAATCTGCGCAGGCTGGGCTTCGGGGCAGGCCAATGGATTTCGGCGCAGGCCATGGCTACCTTCTCATCGGCGGCCTCATCCTGGTTGGAGCCGGGCTGCTGATCCTATCGCTGATCGTCAATCTTCGCGTGGCGCACAGCGTGCGCGAAGACGTGCGCCATCGTGAAAAGCTGCTGGAATATTACCGGAACATCTTTTCGCAACTGGGCGTGATCCTGATCGGCATCGGCGTCTCGCTGTTCATCTTCTTTTTCCAGCAGAACTATCAGGATCAGCGCAAGCGCGAGATTGAGCTCCAGCAGGTCATGGCAAGGCTGGCGGCGCGCATTGCCCGCGGCGCCCCGGTCGTCGAAACGCTCGGCGAGTTCGACGACGTGCTGGATATTGGCGGCGCCTATGTCGATCCCGAACTCGGCGGAAAGAACGGCGCGATCAGCGCGCAGGGAACCGAGCTCGGCAAACAGGTCGGCAAGATCCTGCTGGTCGAACGCGACGTCGATGTGCAGTCCTTCGACATATTGAACCTGTCGCGTGATTTCGAAACGACGTTCATTGTCAACGAACTCGACCCGACGCTGTGGTTCAACATCGTGCGGGACGAGAGCGAGATCAAATATGCCAGCACCCAGCTCGCCCTCGACTACAAGGACCTGCAGGAGGCGATCGGCGATGAGCCGATCGAGCTTGCTGTAGCCAATTCCGAAAAGGAACGGAAGATCAAGCACGAGGTTCTCGACATCCTTTACGATGCCGACCTGCTGCGCCAGCGCAGCAGGCGATTTCTCGCCCGCGCCTGCTGGCTGTTCAGCAAGGGGCGTGGCTTCGTCACCCTTGCCCCAGCCGAGCAGATCGAGGCCGATGCCGGTTCACAGCAGGAATGGATCGAGCGATCGAAACCGCTGCTGACGCAGTCAAAGTCCGGCAGCGGCGATTGCTTCAAGCTGCTGCACTACGGCCAGGCCTCCTGAGCTGATGACGAGCGGGCAAGGCGCACCGCATCAATGGAATTTTTGGCGGGACGCTAATATACATGGGTGCTCGACTGAGCAGCGTCCGCCGAATGCCATGCGAAGGTTCATCCTCACGGCAATATGTATCGCCGCCGCAACGGGCGCGAACGCCCATGACTGGTACGAAGACAAGATCGACCCGCTGACGAAATTCAAGTGTTGCGGTGGTCATGATTGCCGCGCCATACCTCCATCTTCGGTGCGGTCCAGAATTGACGGCGGGTACACTTACCTGCCGCATAATTTCACCATCCCACGGGAGCGTGTACAGGAATCCCCGGACGGCCAATTCCACATCTGCGAGAATACCTACGTCATAACCCATCAGCCGTATCTGCGCTGCTTTTTCGCACCGCGTGTCAAAGTCTCTCTGCTTCTCCCACGTTGAGGCCAATACTGCGCGTCGCGGCGGCCCGGATCGACATCGGCGGGCAATTGGCAACCTTCCCGTCGCATCCCCTTCCTGACGACCAGGATCGATGAAACAGCATGTCCGGGACTGCACACCTAATGCGGTCAAGCCAACGGCGCCGCGCCTCGCCGCTCCAGCGCGGTCTTGCGGATGATTTCCGCGATCTCCGGGCTGCTGCTGCACAACATCTGGAAATCCGCCGAGTGCAGTGACAGCAGTGAGACCGCCGTTGCGGCGCTGACAGTCGCCATACGCGGTTCGCCGCTGATCAGCGCCATCTCGCCGAAAAAGGCTCCAGGGCCAAGTTCCACCGGGTTCGACATCGCGACGCTGACGCGGCCCTCCACGACGAAGAACATCTGATCGCCGGTCTCGCCTTTGCGGCAGATCACGGCGCCCGCCGGCACGATGCGGGGCCTTAACGCGCGCACGATCTCGACCAGCACGGCCGGGCCGAGCTTCTGAAACAACGGCACGGCGGTGACCAATCGCCAATTACGGACGAAATCCTCGCGGCGAACTTCCTGATAGAAACCGGTGGCAAGAATGCCGGCCCAGAGCGCGAAGATGCCGATGCCACTCATCATGACCAACCCGGCAAGGACGCGGCCGGCGAAGCTTTGCGGAATCTCGTCGCCATAGCCGGTGGTCGACAGCGTGACCACCGCCCACCACATTGCCTGGGGGATGCTGCCGAACCTTTCCGGTTGGATGTCGCGCTCGATGACATAGGCCGCGAGCGCGACACCGAACAGAACGACGCCGAAGAGCGTGGTGACGCCGATCAGATTGCGCGCTTCGTTGGCCAGCACCCTGCCCAGGACCGGGAAGAAGGTCGAGTCGCGCAGCGGTTTCAGCAACCAGACGGCACAGTAGAGGCTGCGGTCGGGCGTGCCGACGAGCAGAAATGCGGCGAGTGGAACCACGACCGCGAGCACATCGATGGCGATTTCGGGCGTCCTGTTCCGCAGGTCTCCCGCCCGGCGCTTGAGCAGCGTCCCAGCCAGTTGCAGAAGATAGGCGCCCCAAATGACAGCGAGCACGGCCGCCAGGGCCAGTCTGCCGCGCCCGGACAGGTCCGGTATCGTCAGCGCAGCCACCGCCAGAAGCCCAGGCGCAGCCAGCACCGCGTTGAGCGGCGCGTAAATTCTCAGGAAAGGCAGTACCGACATTTTATGCCCACGAGCCGCTACCACCTGCAAAATAGAATGCCTTCAAGGCAAGCGCAAAGGTGCTTGCTATCGCTGCTATGTGCATCACCAACGGCGACCTATCTTGGCCAATCTAGTCGGCAACGCGCCGCAGCGTGCCGAGATGATTGTCGTCGAGGAACTCGATGGTGATCGTCGACGCCTTGCCGTCGGGGCCGACGACGAAACTGACGCCCGTCGGCCTGTCCGGCATTTCGGCATCGGGGTAGATCAGGAACAGGTCGCCGTCGAAATGCGTCAGGGAATAGGACCGGGCGCTGGTGGGGCCGACCCTGAGGACAAGGCCGTCTCCCGCGCTCGACACGTCCGCCTGGCCTATGAAGTCGTTGGCGTAGCGGCCGGCATAGGCACTGGCCGGCCCGGCCGGCCTTGCCGGAGACGGCGGCGCGGCAAAGGTGGCCTTGGCCGCCTCGACCACCGGACCGAACATGCCGGCATAGATGCCGTCCCACGCATTGACCCAATCCTGCTCGACAGCACCGTCGAAGACGAGATCGGCGAAACTGTCGGACAGTCCCTCCGGCACGCCTGTCGGGAAGGCGTTGGCGAGGATGACGATGCCGAGCTTCTCCTTCGGGAAGATCGTCACCAGGGTGCGCGCGCCGACGCTGAAGGCGCCCGCATGGCCCCAACTCAAACCGTGCCGGCCGAATTCGACGTTCCAGCCGAGGCCATAGAAGGATTCGCCGCCGGAGACGGGGTTCCTGCCCCGCGTCATCAGCGGCGCATGCGTCTGGGCCAGCGCGTCGGCGGCAATCAGCGTCTTGCCGGCATGGGCCCCGTCGCCCAGCACGAGGCGCACCCATTGCGCAAGATCGCGCGCGGTGGAGCTGACGCCGCCGGCGGGCGCCTGCGCGTCCGGATCGCGCTCGATC
>NZ_RZOI01000509.1:0-4527 GCF_004022645.1 Mesorhizobium sp. M4A.F.Ca.ET.020.02.1.1
GAGGTCGGGGAAATTCTGGCCGAGGGCGAAGCCCGCCGTGCCGTCGGCGGTGTAGAAGCGCGCCACGCCGCGGTAGATGAGCAAGCCGCACAGCGTCACCACGAAGGGCTGCAGCTTCAGCCGCGTGATCAGCCAGCCATGCACCAGGCCGATGATGGCGCCGAGCGCGATGATCAGCACGAAGGCCAGCGGCCAGTCCAGCTCGCGCACGGCGATGAAGTCGATGAACAGCGTGCCGAGCAGCGCGACCAGCGAGCCGACCGACAGTTCGATGCCGCCTGTGATGATGACGAAGGCCTGGCCGATCGAAAGGATGCCGAACAGCCCGATCAGGTTGGAGGTGTTGGCAAGGTTGATCGGCAACAGGAAGCGCGGATTGATGGCCGTCACGACGGCGCCGACCACCAGGATAAGGACCAGCAGGCCGAGATCCTTCTTGCTCATCGTTGTCCTCCCCTTGACGGCAGGGTCCACGGTTTTGCGGCCGGACCCTGTGGCAAACAAAACTATTTCGGCGTCTTGCCCACAGCCAGCAGAAGCACGTTCTCCTGGCTGAAATGGTCCTTGTCGAGAATGCCGGATATCCGCCCCTCATGCATGACCGCGATGCGGTCCGACACCCCGATCACCTCTTCCATGTCGCTTGAGATCATCAGCACCGCGACGCCGGCATCGGCAAGCGCCCGCATCAGCCCGTAGATCTCGGCCTTGGCGCCGATGTCGATGCCGCGCGTCGGCTCGTCGAGGATCATCACCTTGGGGTTCATCGCCAGCCATTTGGCCAGCACCACCTTCTGCTGGTTGCCGCCCGACAGCGTGCCGGTGCGGGTCGCGACCGACGGCGCCTTGATGCCGAGATTGCTCTTCTGCTTCTCCGCGGTGGCAACTTCCGCGCTCGTCGAGACCAGCGAGCGCTTCGCATGCGCCGGCAGGTTGGGCAGCGAGATGTTCTGGGCAATCGATAGGTCGAGCAGGATACCGGTCAGCTTGCGATCCTCCGGCACCAGGAAGATGCCGCTCGCGACAGCGTCGGCGGCCGAGCCGAGCTTCAGCGTCTTGCCGTCGAGCGTAACGCTGCCGCCAAAGCATTCGTCGATGCCGAACAGCACGCGCGCCAGCTCAGTGCGGCCAGAGCCGACCAGACCGGCTAGTCCGAGGATTTCGCCATGGCGGACCTCGAGGTCGACGGGACGCTCCGGATAGGCGCTGGTGCGCACAGCCCGGACCGAGAGCGCGACGCCGCCCGGCGCATGCGCGGAATCCGAAACCCGCTCGCGTTCCTTCAGCATGCGGCCGATCATCAGCTTGACCATCTGGTCGTGGTCGATCTGGCTTTTCGCCAGCGTGCCGGCCAGCATGCCGTCGCGCAGCACGACGACGCGGTCGGCGACCCGCTCGACCTCGTGCAGCCGGTGCGAGATGAAGATGACGCTGATGCCTTCCACCTTCAGCGCCTTGATGACGTCGAGCAGCTTGTCGGTCTCGGCGATCGGCAGGCTGGAGGTCGGCTCGTCGAGGATCACCAGCCGCGCCTTGATCGACAGCGCCTTGGCGATCTCGACCATCTGCTGCTGGGCAAGCGACAGCGAGGCGACCGGCGCGTCGGCTGAGAAATTGGCGCCGACGCGCTTGAGCAGCGGCGCCACCATGTCGCGCAGCCTGCCGCGGTCGACCAGCTTCAGCGGCCCGGCCCGCAGCGGCTCGCGGCCGAAGAAGATATTGGCGGCGACGTCGAGATTCTCGAACAGATTGAGTTCCTGGTGCACGAAGGCGATGCCCGAACCGATGCTGGCTTCGACCGTGAGTCCCTCATGCGCGACGCCGTCGACGATGATGGTGCCGCTGTCCGGCCGCGTCACGCCGCCGAGGATCTTCATCAGCGTCGATTTGCCGGCGCCGTTCTCGCCGACCAGGCCGATCACCTCGCCCGGCCTCACCTCCATTGAGAAGCCGTCCAGCGCCACCACGCCGGGATAGGTTTTGCGCACGCCGTCCAGGCTCAGGAACGGAGCAATCGTGGATTGAGCGATGGATACGTCGGAATAATTCATCACGCCTGACAGCAGCCGGTGGGCGTTTGGCCTCAGACTGACGGGCCTTCGCGGGCCCGTCAATATGATCGCCGGCTCAAGGCAGATCCCTGAGCCGGCGAAACGTGCGTCGTCCTACTTGCCGGCCATCGCCTTGAGGTTCGCGGCGTAGGCGTCGACATCGTCCTTGCCGATGATCTTTGTCGGCACGATGATCAGGCCGCCCTCCGGGATGCCCGACTTGTCGCCCTTGAGATAGGCGGCCATCAGCTTCATGCCCTGATAGGCCCACTCGAACGGCTGCTGCACCACGGTGGCGGCAACGGTGCCTTCCTTGACGCCGCCCAGCGTGATCGGATCGTCGTCGAAGCCGACGACGGTGATCTGGCCGAGCTTGCCGGCGTCGCGCAGGGCTTCATAGATACGCGGCGTGTTGTAGGAGTAGAAGCCGACCATGCAGGTGATGTCGGGGCTGGCGACCAGCGCGTCCTCGACATTCTTCTTGGCGCGCGCCTGATCGATGTCGTCGCCGCGAACGTCGACCAGCTCGATCTTGCTGCCCTTGAGCCCGTCCTTCATGCCTTCGATGCGTTCTTTGGCATTGTCGGCGCCGAGCAGGCCGACGAAGCCCAGGCACTTGCCGCCGTCCGGCATCGCCTTCTTGGCGATCTCGGCGGCCTGCTTGCCGGCATCGACATTCGACGATCCGATATAGGCGACGCGCTTGGTCTGCGGGGCGTCCGAATCGGTGGTGAACAGTGCCGTCTGGGACGCGATCTTGTTCAGCCCGTCGGTCGAAGTCTTGGGGTCGACGGCGGAGACCATGATGCCCTTGACGCCGGCCGTCACCAGGTCGTCCATCAGCCGCTGCTGGATGGCGACGGACGACTGCTCCGGATATTTCAGCTCCAGATTGTAGTCCGGAAGCTCGCCTTGCGCCTTCTTCACGCCGGCTTCTGCCGCCTTCCAGAAGTCGGATGCGCCGTTGACGACGAAGGCCAGCGTCGGCTTGTCGTCGGCGCGCGCGATCGCGCTTGCCGACAGGCCGAGCGCCAGGGCCGCGGCGGCGATGGACGCAGTTCGGATCACAGATTTCATGTTCAACCTCCCTTTTGAAACACAGACAGAATGTGTCGCTTGCGGCGCGGGCGCCCCTCTCCTCAAGGGTTTGGCCCCAGATCCGGCAACCTGAGAATGGCGCCAATCCAGCCGCGACCGAGACACTAGACACTCATTCGCAGTTCGTAAATAGTCCGATTTGTCTGACATTTTCGTGAGTGTGCGGCGACCCTCTTCCGGCGGCTTGCCGGCCCGATGGCGCACCGCATCGCACGCCTTTACGCCACCAGCCGGAAGCCCGGATCCGGTAACGACGAGTTGACAGTAGAACGCTTACGGCTATTAGTAAATAGTATTAGTTATCGAGGATGGCCGATCCCGCCCGGGCGGGAGATCTGGCAGCCAAAGCAGAGCGCAAGGGAGGAAGAAGAGCGCCAGCGGCAAAGCGGGCCCATCGCGCGGAAATTCTAAGGAAAATCGTCAGCTTTGCTGACCTTGTCCGGTCGTTTCGTCAGCGTGCGGTGCGGCTGGCGCGGAATGCGTTGCGTGTGATAATAGTTATAATCAAGCTGCATTTCGATAAATGCGCTTCCACGAAAGCCATCTTGCCGTTGCTGCCGGCCTTTGCTTAACAACCGGCCGGGGTTGGGAAAACGACCATGAGCGAACCGACGGAATTGCGCGATCCCCCGGAGGCGTCCAGGCGACGCGCCGCCAGGCCCAAGGGCCGCGTCACCATGACCGACATCGCCAGGACCGCCGGCTGCTCGCAGGCGACGGTGTCGTTCGTGCTCAACAATTCGCCCGGCATCAGGCTCTCGCAGCAGACCCGCGACCGGGTGATCGAAGCGGCACGGTCGCTGGGTTACTCGCCGCCTGTGTTTTCCGCCCTGCGGCCGCCGGTGACGCCCTTCGAGGGGCTGGACGGCGTCATCGGCTTCGCCGTCGACCAGCTCGCCACCAGCCCCGAGGCGGTGGTCGCCATCGAGGGCGCGCGCCAGGCCTCGTGGAATGCCGGCAACGTGCTGCTTGTCGCGCAGACCATGGGCGATGCCGTCATGGAGCCGCGCGCTATTTCAGCGCTGACCAGGCGCGGCATCTCGGCGCTGATCTACATGACCATCTTCACCCGCGAGATCGCGGCGCCCGAGTTCCTCTACAGCCTCGACATCCCGGTCATCCTGCTCAACTGCTACACCGCCGACTATGCCTTCCCGGCGGTCGTGCCCTCCGAGATCGCCGGCGGCCAGAGCGCGACAAGGCATCTCATCGGCCACGGCCACCGCCGTATCGCCACCATCACCGGCGAGCCCTGGATGCAAGCGGCTCAAGATAGGCTGAAAGGCTATCGCCGCGCGCTCGCCACCGCCGACATTCCTTTCGATCCGGAGCTGGTGGTCGAGGGCGATTGGTCGGCCAGCGCCGGCTATGCCGCGAC
>NZ_RZOI01000050.1:0-17553 GCF_004022645.1 Mesorhizobium sp. M4A.F.Ca.ET.020.02.1.1
GTATTTGACTTATCTTTAGATGTTTATATGCTGCGCGCGGCTCGCCGAGATCACGGCTTTTCCCTCAGGCGAACGCCCCTGCCTTCCGATGATGCCTGACCGTCCTCGAGCAATTCGACGCCAGCAGCGCTAAAGGCAGACTTGATAGCTTGCATTGTGTCGAGGCGACCACGAACGATTGCACTGCCCCAGCCTTCGAAATTCCTGACCGTGTTGATCCCAATCTTTGCTGCATCGGCCAGAGCCTTCTGATCCATGCCAGCAAGTGCCCTTGCAGCCTTGATTTGGTTTCCTGTTACCGGCATCTGTGTTTTCCAAATTGCAATCTGTGTTTTTTACCCAAATTATCACTTGACCGCAAGCATCGATTCCCAATATGGTTTATTTACCCAACAAAGGGGTTTCGAAAACCAAACTGGAGAGAATTTCAGATGCCGACGATTGCTCACATCCGCACCCATCGCGCGCCCACAGCCACCACGATTGCATTCGACACCGAAACGCACCTTCAGAGGGCGCGGAGCTACCTAAGGGCAATAATGATGGCATCCAGCGAGATCACGACCGACGAGCGTGACGACCTAATGCTCACTAACCTGACTTGCGCTATCGATGACGAGTTTGATGCCATCGAAAAGATTTTAGCGTCGGCTGCCTGACATGGGCAACGGCTCACGCCGCCCCGAGCTGCGAGCCATCCTGCGCGAAAAGCAGGGTGGCCGCTGCTGTTATTGCGATGTCCGTATGTGGATTTCAGTCAAGAGCAAGATGCGCCCAGACTCAGAGACGCTTGAGCATTTGGACCGGCGAACAGATCGAGGCAGCAATGATCGCGGCAACATCGCATTGGCTTGCTATCGGTGCAACACAGGGCGCGGCGATGTCGACTGGCTGACCTATAAGAGCATCAGGCGTGGAGAACACTACGAGAGGTGGTGAGGCGTCGCCTTAGGCAACAACAACAAAAAAGCGGGCTCTCGCCCGCTTCCCTTCGTTGCCGAGACTGCATGCGTGGTGCCGGTACATTCATGGTCACCGCGCCGTCGATCGGCTCAAATGCATGCCTCGCCTTGGGTGAAACCTCTCCGACTATCTGAAGGGACGTTCCTCGCCAGCGGCGGCTGCTGACGGGTATATGCCTGCCGAAGGTGTTGAAAACAAGGCCTGGAGCGCCCGTTTTTCCTCGCCAGCGGGCCTTTGATCAACGGTAACCCGAAGTCGACGTGCCGCGCGACGCCCGCTTGCTGAAAGGCAGGCGGGCTTTTCAGTGAGCACTAGCCCTCTCGATGGCGCTTGATCTCCTGCCGGCTCATGCGCCATTCCATGCCCACTTCGGCTGGCAATGGAACGGGTACAGGACGGCAATCGATTAGCCCGGCAAGCCGCAAGCGTCGCAGTACTTTCATTTGATTGAAGGTTAGCGGGCATGGCAACAAAGTCCATATTTCCGGAGCCTGGCCGAGTTCGCTTATCGTCTTGATATTCATCGTGACTCTCCTTCGAGCGCGCGGATCACAATTGCACGCTTCGTGAGTCTACAACGGTGCACCTGAGAAATTTCTGATAGCCACTGAACTAGGGAAACCGCCGCGTGGGCAATACATATGTTGGCGATAGTTTCGACGGAGGAGAACATGCAGGCAGTACAGCCGAGAGGGCTGCGGCGGGTTTCGGCTGCGGCCTATTTAGGTATCTCACCCTCTCACTTCGATAAGGCGCGTGCGGCAGGCAATATCCCGCCCGCCAAGACGCTGTTCGGAGTGGCGCTGTGGGACCGATTCGATCTAGATTCCTTGTTTGACGGCAAGCCGACCGCCCTTGATGTCAAGACGACCGCCGTCGCCGCAAACGACAACGATGATGACTGGTGGGATCGAGCATGCGCCACAGGAAACCGAAGTTCATAAACGAGTATCTGGACCGACACGGCCGTCCGCGCATCTATCTGCGCAAGCCAGGCCAGAAACAGATACCCCTGCCCACGCCGCTTTATAGCGAAGCATTCTGGACCGCCTACCGTGCCGCCATGGAGGGCGAGCCGGAGAGGATTGCGCGAGCAATGCCGGGCAGCATCGCAGCGGCCGTGCATGGCTACTACGGCTCAATAGAATTCAAGTCATTGGCGGACTCGACGCAAGCCGTCTATCGCGGCGCGCTCGACCGTTTTGTTGCCAGCAAGTATGGCAACGGCCCCGTCGCGAAGATCAAGACGCATCACGTCAACGCGATCATTGACGAGATGGCGTCGACACCCGCAGCCGCATCGAACTTCCGCAAGCGGCTTTCCGGGGTCATGGAGTATGCGGTGTCGGCCGGAATGCGGACCGACAACCCCGTGAAGGACGCCAAGCGCATTCGATATGAATCGGACGGCCATAGAACGTGGTCGGAAGAAGATATCGCCGCTTACCGCAAAAAGTGGAAGATAGGCACGCCTGAGCGGCTGGCAATGGAGGTGCTTCTGCACACCGGCTTGCGCAGATCCGATGCTGTGCGCGTCGGATGGAGGCATGTCGCAGGCGGACGAATTGAGATCACCGCGCAAAAGACAGGCGTCGAACTGTCCATCCCGATCCGCGCCGAACTGATGGGCTACATCAAAAACTGCCCGAAAGATGGCGACGCCTTCATTGCCAAGACTGGCGGCGCCGCACGATCTGAGAAGGCCTTCAGCGCCTACATATCCGAGGCTGCGGCCAAGGCCGACTTGCCGGAAGGATCATCGCCGCACGGTTTGCGCAAGGCGGCTTGCCGTCGACTGGCCGAGGCTGGCTGTTCGGCGCGCCAGATCATGGCGATAACCGGCCATACCGACATTCGAGAAGTTGAGCGCTACTGTCGCGAGGCGGAAAAGAAGCTGCTCGCCGATGCCGCAATGGCGAAGCTAGACGACCATTTCGATGTCCAGAAATTGCCTAACCAACCAGACGAGTTAGGCAATTCCGACGATAAGGAATTGAAATCATTGACAGGAAAAGGAGCTTGGCGATCCCGGCAGGATTCGAACCTGCGACCATCGGCTTAGAAGGCCGGTGCTCTATCCAGCTGAGCTACGGGACCGCTGGCCGGCCGCGCCGGCTGATGCTTCGCGAAGGGCGCCGTCCGGCTTGCCGGCTCAGTGCGTCCAGGGCGTCCTGCGGTCATAGCGGAAATTCTCCGCGTAGGAAATCTGCCGGCGCTTGGGCTCCTTCGGCTCCTCGACGCGGAAGGCAAGGCCTTCCTTCTCGGCATAGGCCACCGCCTCTTCCCTGGTGTCGAAAGTCAGCCTGATCTGGCTCAACATGTCGCCAGAGGTGGTGTAGCCCATCAGCGGGTCGATCTTCTTGCGCTGCGCGGGATCGAATTCCAGCACCCAGCGACCGGTCTTGGCCTTGCCGGATTGCATCGCGGTTTTGGCTGGGCTGAAAATGCGCGCGGACATGTCCACCTCGTTGCTCCCCGGAGCAGCACTCCAGGCGTTTGTACCGACGCCCGCCCTCGAAAAGCCCTATTCAGGTTCTCCCGGTCGCGCGCCCACCCCGTCATTACTGTGCAATGACGCCGGCGGCAAGGCGGGTTTGCAACGGACCGCACGACGATTGGCAATCGCGCGGGCGACAATTGGCAATCGCGCGGGCGACGCGGTCGGCGACGTTTTGCAAACGCGGCTGCGACGTTTTGCAAACGCGGCTGCGACGTTTTGCAAACGCGCTTGCGACGTTTTGCAAACGCGCCTGGTTGGCGCGAGACTGGAGGCGGCATATGTCGGATACACTGGTGTGCCACTCACGGCTATGACAATGACAGACATGGCAGCGGAAACCTTGCCGGCCGGCCGACCGGGAACCTTCGAGGGCGCGATCGTGATCGGCGCCGGCGCCGCCGGGCTCGCTGTGGCCCAGGCGCTCGCCGCTGCCGGCGTGGCGACACAGGTGCTGGAGCGGGAAAACAGGCTGGCCGAACCCTGGCACAGACGGCATGAGAACCTGCATCTCAACACCCACCGCGATCTTTCCGCGCTGCCCGGTGTCGCCTATCCCGCCGGCACGCCGGCGTTTCCGCACCGCACCACGGTGATTGGCCACCTCAATCACTTCGCCGAAGCGCACCGGCTGCCGGTCGAATTCGGCATCGCCGTCAAGGACGTGAGCTTCAACGGCGATCACTGGACGGTGAGGACCAGCGCCGGGCCGCGGCGCGCGCGCCATGTCGTGGTCGCCACCGGGCGCGACCGACAGCCGTTCATTCCCGCCTGGAAAGGCATGGAGGACTTTGCCGGGCGCATCGTCCATTCGGCGGATTTTGGCGCGGCGAAGGACTATGAGGACAAGAAGGTATTGGTGGTCGGCGCCGGCAATTCGGGCTTCGACGCGCTCAATCACCTTTCCGGAGCCAAGACCGGACAGATGTGGCTGGCGGCGCGCAACGGCCCCTCGCTGTTGCCCAAGCGCATCGGACAGATCGCCGTGCACCGTTTTTCGCCTTTCATGGCGCGGCTGCCCGTGCGGCTGGCGGACTGGGCGATGGCGCTGACCCAGCGCCTTGTCTTCGGCGACCTCAGCAAATTCGGCCTGCCGCGCGCGCCCTTGGGCGGCGCCAGCCGCCTCGGCTCCGACTATACGGCGATCGCCTCCGACGACGGCGCCGTCGATGCCATCAGGGCCGGCAGGGTCATCGTGGTGCCGCAGGTCAGGGAATTCACCCGGGACGGCGTCATCCTGGATGACGGTCAGACCATCACGCCCGACGTCGTGATCGCCGCAACCGGCTATCGCACCGGGCTGGAGCCGATGCTCGGCCAGCTCGGCGTGCTCGACGGCAAGGGCGTGCCGCTGTTCAACGGCGCCGACAGCGATCCAAAGCTGCCGGGCCTGTGGTTCACCGGCATGCGGCCGAGCATCCGCGGCTGCTTTGCCAATGCTAGGATCCAGGGCGCCGCAATCGCCCGCAAGATCGCCGGACAGCGGCGCTGAGCGGCTGCAGGGCGCAGCGTTTTTTCCCGCCCTTCCCTTTTTTCTTTTCGTGGGTTGCCTTCGCGGGCCCGGAACCCTATACGCCGCGAGGCCTCGGAGTGTAGCGCAGCCTGGTAGCGCACCTGATTTGGGATCAGGGGGTCGCAGGTTCGAATCCTGCCACTCCGACCATTCCAGCTATTGGCCGGAGCATGGGCGCCAGTTTGCAAACCCGGCAAGCCAAAAGGCGCTGGCCGAACTCGGCTTTCGGGCCGGGAGCGTGCTCTGCCTCAGCCGCGGCAAGCGAGGCCGCACTCGCAGGCATCTCCGTCACCGTACCGGTCAGCGAGCCGCTCGACTTCTGGTATTCGCTGACTCCAACCGGCCGCATCGAGGACGGCAGGATCGAGGTGTCAGCTGCGGAAGCGCACGGCACATCACCTGATACAACTCGCCAAAACCCGGGAATACCTGGTCACGCGCTACAGCCCGCAAACGACCTCCTATACGCAGATCAACAGGCTGCTGGCGACCCTGGAGGAACTTGCCGGGAAAGTGGGGAATTAGGCGAACCGCCTTGTTGAATCGTCTATTTCGATGATGAGTTCGATGTCTCTGAAAGGCAAGCTCGCCGGGCGAGAACCCCAACCGCCTTGCACCCGGCGAGCCTACAACCCGATCTGGAACGTGATCGGGACCGGGGTCAGCCGGCATATTGGACGGTGCAAGATGGATGCCAGTGGCTTGGTCCAATATTGGGACAGCTACGTCGCACTTTGCCAAGGATCGACGACTGGTATGCCCGCCGCATGAAAGGCCGACGTGTCACGCGAAGCGACGTGGAAGCCTTTGGCATCGGCGATAGCCGCTATGTAGCCGTCGGGTATGGGGAACCCCTTGCCCGCCGTTCTGGCTTTTGCGGCAAGGCCTGCATACTGCCGCGCTGCCTGCACGTCGAATGGCAGAATGCGCTGATCAAACACCGCGCATATGCCAGCAAAGGCCTCAGCCAGGACATTCTTGCGGCGCCCCGCAGGCATCACCTCGATACCGAATAGCACCTCTGCGAGCGTAACGCTGGAAATATACAATGTTTCAGCAGCCTGATCGTCCAGCCATGCCAGCACCGCCGGATGGGGTTCCGGCCTCATCACCTCCGAAACGACATTGGTGTCCAGGAGAATCATTCAAATCTCAGGGGCTCGGCCGGGCTTTTGTCGCGGACCTGCTCCAGCGCATCGACATCCTCGTCTTTCACGCCGGCGCGGCGGGCGATTTCGGACAGCAAAGAGCCCAGCTTCACGCGCCCCTCGGGCCGCACGGCGTTCTCGAGTATGGCCCGGATCTCCGCTTCCGTGCTTCGGCCATGGATGGCGGCCTGCACGCGCAGAGCGCGGTGGGTTTCTTCCGGAATGTTTCTGATCGTCACAGATGGCATTGATATCATTCCGATGTCATTGACATCACTCAGATATCACTATCTGGCTCCGATGTCACGCGTCGGCTGCCGAACAAGACTCAAATCTCGAACTCGCCCTGCCCTTCGTCCATGGCGCTGACGGTCTCGGCGGCGAGCGCCCGGGTGATCGGCGTCTTGCGCTCCAGGGCCGCGCGGTCGAGGCGTCCAACCACGCGCATGGCGGTGGCCAGCGAGCGTTCGATGCGCCTGACCAGATATTGCACGACATGCGGCTCCACCTCGACCTGGCGGTCGGCGAAGAGTTTGGTGATGACGCCGGCAAGCAAAAGATCGTCGGGCTCGTGGATCTCGACGGTCGCGGCAGCCTTCAGCCGCGAGATGAGATCGGGCAGTTCGACACCCCAGGCCGAGGGAAAGCGTCTGGCCGTCAGCAGCAGGCTGGAGCCGGCGCCACGGACCGTATTGATGAGATGGAATAGGCCCGTCTCGTCAACCGGATGCTTGTCGACATCGTCGATCAGGACGGACCTGTCGCCGAGGTCGGCGATGCACTCTTCGATGCGTCCGGCATCCACCCTTAGCGCGCCGGCGCGGGCCTGCCAGATCGAGGCCAGATGCGTCTTGCCGGAGCCGGCCGGGCCGGCCAGCACCACGACAGGCGAAGGCCAGTCGGGCCAGCGATCGACCAGCGCCACCGCCTGGGCGTTGGTCGAAGACACCACGAGTTCGTCACGTGAATAGCCCGTGCCGTGACCGAGATCGAGCGGCAGCTGGCGCGGCGGATCGGTTCTGTCAGCGGCCATGGCGCGTCAGCCGCGCGGCTTGGCGCCCCGCCGACGGTCGGCCGGCAGTCGCGGAATGGGCTCGGTGACGTGGCCCTTGTAGAGCGGCGATTCGAGGTAGCGGGCAATGGCGAAACGCACCAGCACGGCGACGGCCGCCGAAGCCGGCACAGCGATGAGAAGCCCGACGAAACCGAACAACGCGCCGAAGGCGAACAGCGCGAACATCAGCCAGACCGGATGCAGGCCAACGCTCTTTCCCACCAGCCTCGGCTGCAGGATGTTGCCCTCGATGAACTGGCCGGCGAAGAACACGCAGGCCACTGCAACAATCATCACCCAGTCCGGCCAGAACTGGACGAAGGCGACGCCGACGGCGAGCACAAGTCCGGTCAGCGAGCCAACATAGGGGATGAAGGAAATCAGCCCGGCGAAGAGGCCGATGAGGATCGCGAAGTTGAGGCCGGTCAGCGTCAGGCCCGTGGCATACATGCCGCCGAGCACCAGGCAGAGCGTGCCCTGGCCACGCACGAAGCCGGCGGTCGCGATGTTGATGTCGCGGGCGATCACGCGCACCGTCTCGACATAGTCGCGCGGCACCCAGCTGTCGACGACGGCCACCATGCGGTCCCAGTCGAGCAGCATGTAGAAGGCGACCACCGGCGTCACCACGAAAAGGCTGACCACCGAGACCAGCGCCACGCCGGAACTCCAGATCGAGGTAAAGACAGTGGTGAGCAGGCCGAAGCCGGAGGTGAGCAGCGAGTTCAGCCCGTCGCGCAGGCTGTTGGCGTTGACGCCGAACCTCTGTTCCAGCCATTTCGGATCGAAGCTGGTGATCAGCGCCTGCAGGCGGGTAAGGTATTCCGGCAGCTTGCCGGCGAAATCGGCCATTTGCGTCGCCAGAACCGGAACCAGGATGACGAAGGCGAGCACCAGGACGACGATGAAGGCGATCAGGATGACCACCGTCGCCATCAGCCGGGAGAGGCCGAGACGCTGCAGCCGGTCGGCGACCGGATCGAGGAAATAGGCGAGCACCATGCCGGCGACGAAGGGCAGAAGGATGCTGGAGAAGACATAGAGGAACAGCGCCAGGAACACGGCCGTGCCCAGCCAGAAGAATACCTGGCGGCGGAACGCCAGGGACGCGGCTTCGCCGGCCGCCGCTGCCTCGGCGGCCGCTTCGATGGATCCTTGGTCAGGTGCCCGGTTTGGAGCCTTCGCCATAGCCGCTCATGTGCCTCAGCCAGGCCACGAGATAGGCCGCGGCCGAAGCCACGGTCAAGACCCCGGACAGTAATATGAGCGCCGGCCGCAACGGATCGGGGTGGATGGAAAACGCCAGTTCACCCAGCACCACCGCCGCCAGCACGATCTGGATTGCGGTGTTGGCCTTCGACACAAAGAGCGGTTTCACCTCGACCGGATGCGCCATCACTGAAGACAAAAGCACCGCGCAAACGATCAGCGCGTCGCGCGAGACCATGGTGACGACCAGCCACAGCGGCAATTGTCCGATGAAGCCCATGACCACGAACACCGAGACCAGCAAGAGCTTGTCGGCCATCGGGTCGAGATAGGCGCCGAGCTTCGAAACCTGGTTGTAGCGGCGGGCGATGAAGCCGTCGACGCCATCGGAGACGCCGGCGACGAGGAAGCCGGCAAAGGCCCAGTCCCAACGCGCTTGCAGCATCGCCAACACCACGGCGGGCACCAGCAGCAGGCGCATGATCGTGATCATGTTGGGGATGGTCAAAGTGTGCCCCGTCGCGTCTTGTCGAGAGATAGATGATGGAGATGGAAGGCTGGCGCAAGCACTACGCTCCTCATTCTCTGACGTTGGCGAATGGCGAAAGCTGCGATGCGGGCCAATCTCGCCTTCAGGGGGATCGGCTCACGCAGAAGAACGTTTGTTGGGGGGCAAAACCGCCGCACCGCCGCGTCATCCTTGCTCCCCGAAACCATTCATGCGAAGAGCCCGCAATGGAAACAGCGACGAGCCGGACATGACCAAGCGCGATACAGCCGAGCGCAAGAACGGGCTCACCTATGCCGAAGCGGGTGTCGACATCGATGCCGGCAATCTGATGGTCGAGAAGATCAAGCCGCTGGTGCGCGCGACGCGCCGGCCGGGCGCCGATGGCGAGATCGGCGGCTTCGGCGGCCTGTTCGATCTCAAGGCCGCCGGCTTCACCGATCCGGTACTGGTCGCGGCCAATGACGGCGTCGGCACCAAGCTCAAGATCGCCATCGATGCCGGCAAGCACGACACGATCGGCATCGACCTTGTCGCCATGTGCGTCAACGACATCGTCGTGCAGGGCGCCGAGCCGCTGTTCTTCCTCGACTATTTCGCCACCGGCAAGCTCGACCCCGACCAGGGCGCATCGATCGTCGGCGGCATCGCCGAGGGCTGCCGGCAGGCCGGCTGCGCGCTGATCGGCGGCGAGACGGCCGAGATGCCCGGCATGTATCACGGCAAGGACTACGACCTCGCCGGCTTTGCCGTGGGCGCGGCCGAACGTGGCCAGCTGCTGCCCACCGACGACATCGTCGAGGGCGACGTGCTCTTGGGCCTTGCCTCCTCCGGCCTTCATTCCAACGGCTATTCGCTCGTGCGCCGCATCGTTGCCGCCAGCGGCCTGGCCTGGAGCGACCCGGCGCCGTTCAACGACGAGGCGACGCTTGCCGAAGCGCTGCTCGAGCCGACGCGCATCTATGTGAAGTCGATCCTCAAGGCCATCCGCAACACGCATGGCATCAAGGCGCTCGCCCACATCACCGGCGGCGGCTTCCCCGAGAACATTCCGCGCGTGCTGCCCAAGGATTTCTCGGCAGAGCTCGACCTCAACGCCATCGACGTGCCGCCGGTGTTCGCCTGGCTGGCCAAGACCGGCGGTGTCGCGCCGGAAGAGATGATGCGCACCTTCAACTGCGGCATCGGCATGATCCTCGCCGTGGCCTCCGGCCAGGCGGCGCAAGTGGCCGCCGTGCTACAGGAGGCCGGCGAGACGGTGACGCCTATCGGCCGCATCGTGCCGCGCCGCGACGGCGGCGTCATTTACCGGGGCTCGATCGGCCTATGAGCAGGAAACGCACCGTCGTTCTGATCTCCGGGCGCGGCTCCAACATGACGGCGCTGATCGCGGCGGCGAGCGATCCGGCCTACCCGGCCGAGATCGTCGGCGTCATCTCCGACCGGGCCAACGCCGCCGGCCTCGCCATCGCCGCCGCGCGCGGCATTCCCACCAAGGTGATCCAGCGCTCGGACTATGGCAGCAAGGAAGCGCATGACGGAGCGATCGATGCGGCGCTTGCCGGCTTCGGCGCCGAGATCGTCGCGCTGGCCGGCTATATGCGCATCCTGGGCGCCCGCTTTGTCGAGAAATGGCTGGGACGGATGGTCAACATCCACCCTGCCCTCCTGCCCGCCTTCAAGGGGCTGGACACGCATGCTCGCGCCCTGCGCGCCGGCGTTCGCATCCATGGCTGCTCGGTGCATTTCGTCACCCTCGACATGGATGACGGCCCGATCATCGCGCAGGCCGCCGTGCCGGTGATGGTCGGCGACAATGAGGACACGCTCGCCGCCCGCGTGCTCAAGGCCGAGCACCGGCTCTACCCGCTGGCGCTGGGGCTGGTCGCCGAAGGCAAGGCACGCATGCAGAACGGCCACACCGTGCTCGCCCACTTCGCCGACGATGCCGAAAACGGCAGTTCCGTGGTAATGGCGCCCGACCCGCTGCGCGAGGAAAGCGATCTCGAACAGCTGGCGCGGATCACGCCTTGAGGGATTGAGGGCGGCATGCCGACAAGACAACTCCTGGTCCTGCGCCACGCCAAGTCGAGCTGGGACGATCCCAAGCTTGCCGATTTCGACCGGCCGCTCGGCCCGCGCGGTCTGAAGACGGCGCCGCTGATGGGGCGCGAGCTTTCCCGGCGCGGCTGGCTGCCTGACCTGGCGCTGGTGTCGGCCGCGCTGCGCACCCGCGACACATGGCGGCTGGTCGCAGCCGAATTGCCGAAGAGCGCTGCGGCGGAATTCACGGATGCGCTGTACGAGGCGGCGGCGGTGGATGTGCTGGCCGTCGTGCGCAAGGCCGATGCGGCCAGCCTTTTGGTGCTCGGCCACAATCCCGGGCTCGAGGACTTCGCGCGGCGGCTCGCGGGTTCGGGGTCGGATGCCCGCGCGCTGCGGAAGCTCGAGGAGAAATTCCCGACGGCGGCATTGGCCCGGTTCGTCTTCAAGGGAGACTGGGCGGATCTCGGCTTCGGCGGCGCGCGGCTGACGCATTGCATCAGGCCGAAGGAGTTGGGGTAGCGGCCTTGGGTTAGTCGCGGCGCGGCCCTTGGTGCTTGCGGGGCCGAAAGACAAAATCCGAACAAAGCGACAGGGCCGAAGCTTGCCGATTTGATTCAGGCTTGCGCAAAAGCGAAGCGGCGGGACAAGCCCACCGCCTCGAGGCATTCGATGACCGAAGCCATCAGCGGTTGCCGACCAGGTCAGGTTGTCGGGTCCACTTAACGGCCCCAGATGCCTTGGCCGGATTCAGGCTGGGCGACTTCGGAGGTGGTCTTGCCATGCTCGACCGGCTTGCGGATCGACGCCGTGGTCGTGATGTCGACATTGGCGGCAGGCTGGGTGACGGCCGGCTGGTTGACGTTGTTCGAACCATAATGGTCACTGCCGGCGAAGGCGCTGCCCGTGGCAACGAGGAAGGCGGCGGTGGTGAGAGCGATCTTGGTCATTCAGGTACTCCAGTAGTTCTGTCTTCTGTCCGTCAAGTGGCGTGCCTTGGGAGGAATTCGCGTCGCTCGGACCACCCCGAGATGGGTCGTGGCCGCTGTCGTTTCCAGTCACGAAGTTGTGCCGAAAAGACCTTCGGCGCGGCGCTTGAAATCCGGCGCAAGGCTTCCTCCTGCCACAATCTTATTTTGCGATATCAATCAGTTAGTAAATTCCACCCGCCACGGGTGCCAAGATCACTTGAGCCGGCGTTCACAACCTGATGCACAATGCGTCAACATAAATCGAACCGATCGGTTCTGTTTTCGTCGATTGGCGCCTGATCACTACCCGCAGGGAGGTGCCGGTTGCTTTCCATGCGGTCGTTCAGCGACATGAATCCAACACGCAGCGCCTCTCGTCGGTGACCTCCCTGCCGCTCTGCAGTGGCCAAGCCAGCTAAGGTTTGCCTTGTGGGCGGATCGATATTATCCGTTGTGTGCGTGCACCCCATCGGACGCTGCCGGCTGCGTTGGTCGAAAGGTCGACGAGACTGCGGCGGGCAAGATACCTGAACTGCGATAGAAAATGCGGCTGCTGCTTGTCGAAGACAATCGCGAACTGGCTGATTGGCTGGGCAAGACGCTGCGCCAGGCCAATTATGTCGTCGACATCGTCCATGACGGCGAGGATGTCGAGCATGCGCTTGCCGCCGGCGACCATGCGCTGGTGATTCTTGACCTTGCGCTGCCGCGCATGGGCGGCCTGGACGTGCTGCGCATGCTCAGGGCGCGCGGCAACCGGGTGCCGGTGATCGTGCTGACCGCGAACGCCAGCCTCGACGGGCGCGTCAAGGGCCTGAACGAAGGGGCCGATGACTATCTGGCCAAACCGTTCCAGGTCGAGGAGTTGGAGGCGCGCATCCGCGTCCAGTTGCGGCGCGTCAACGACCGGACCGCGCCTGTCGTTGCCTGCGGCGATCTCGTCTTCGACACCAACACGCGGCTGTTTTCGCTGGCCGGCGAGACGCTGGCGCTGACGCCGCGCGAGCACGCCGTGCTGGAGCAGCTGATGGTCAAGGCGGGACGCACGGTGAGCAAGGCGGCGCTGTCGTCGGCGATCTTTGATTTCGAAACAGACGCCGACCCCAGCGCCATCGAGATCTATGTGCATCGCCTGCGCAAGAAGATCGAGGGTTCGCGCGTTCAGATCGCCACGCTGCGTGGCCTTGGCTATCTGCTGCGCGATGCCGGTTAGCAGCCTCCGCCTGCAGCTGCTTGCCTGGGTGGTGCTGCCGCTCGCCGGGCTCGCCACCATTAATTTGTGGACCAGCCATCGCAACGCGCTGGCGACCGCCGACCTGGTGACGGATCGCATGCTGGTGGGTTCGGCGCGCGCCATCGCCGAACAGGTCGCAATCGTCGACGGCGTGCTCGACGCCACTGTGCCGCCGGCAGCGATCGAGATGTTCGACACCGGCGACCGCGACAGCGTCTACTATCGTGTCGAGACCGCGGGCGGACGGCTGCTGACCGGTTATCCCGACCTGCCCGAGGCGCAGGATCGCCCGAGCCTGGAAGCGACCTATCGCGACCGCACGTTGCGGCTGCTGACCTTCAGCCATGCGGTGATCGGCGCCGGCGCGGACTCGCCGATTTCCGTCACCGTCGGCGTCACGCTTGCCGGACACGATGCGATGGTACGGCATTTGTGGTTCAACGCTTTTGCCCAGCAGCTGATGCTGGTGGCGATTGCCGGCGTCTTCGTGCTGCTCGGCTTGCGCCGCGGCCTGGCGCCGCTGATCAGGCTGCGTGATGCCGTGCGTTCGCCGGCTCGCAGCGACCTCGATCCGATCGAAGTCACTGGCGCGCAGAGCGAGATCCGGCCGCTGATCGACGCGCTCAACGCCTATATGGAGCGAGTGCGGGGGCAGATGGCGGCGCAGCGGCGCTTCATCGCCAATGCCGCGCACCAGTTGCGCACGCCGCTGGCGCTGCTGTCGACGCAGGCGAGCTACGCGCTGCGCGAAAGTGCGGCCGATCAGCGCCAGGAGGCGCTGGTGGCGCTGCAGGCCAGTTCCGGCCGGCTGGCGCGGCTGGCCGAACAGCTCTTGACCCTGTCGCGGGCCGAGCCTGGAAGCCGGCGGCCGCGCGCCGATCGCATCGACCTGACGGAAGCCGCCCGCCATGTGCTGGAGACGCAAGCGCCGGCAGCGCTTGCGCGCAACGTCGATCTCGGGCTCGACGAAAGCGGGCCGGTGCCAGTGGTCGGCGACGGCACCATGCTGCGCGAGATGATCGTCAACCTGGTCGACAACGCGCTGCGCTACACGCCGGCTGGCGGCACCGTCACCGTCAGACTGGCCGCCATCGATGGCGAAGCGGTGCTGACGGTCACCGACGACGGGCCGGGCATCCCGGCGGACGAGCGAGAGCATGTCTTCGAGCGCTTCTACCGCCTCGCCGACGCAACCGAGGAAGGCAGCGGCCTTGGCCTCGCCATCGTACGCGAGGTGGCCGAAAATGCCGGTGGCCGCGTCACCCTCGCGGATGGCGCGGCCGCCGGCCTGGTGGTCGAGGTGCGGCTGCCCCTGGCCTAGCAATCACAGCTTCATGTCCCCTGCTCGTTGAACGAGGCCGGGCGCCATTTGACGACATAGTCCTCGAAGCGGGTGATGATGAACTCCACCACAAGCGCCATCACCGCCAGGATGATCATCGCCGCGAACACGCCATTGGCGTTGAAGGCGCCCTGCGCCGTCGAGATCAGCAGGCCCATGCCTTGCTTGGCGCCGAGGAATTCGCCGACCACGGCGCCGACCAGCGCGAAGCCGAAGCTGACATGCAGGCTGGCCAGGATCCAGCTCATCGCCGACGGAATGATGACCGAGGTGGTGATCTGGAACGGCGAAGCACCGAGGATCTGTGCGTTGGCGATCATCGACCGGTCCGCCTCGCGCACGCCCTGGAAGGCGTTGGCGAAGACGACGAAGAACACCATCACCACGGCGAGCGCGACCTTGGAGGCCATGCCGAGGCCGAGCGCGATGATGAACACCGAGCCCAGCACCACGCGCGGTACCGAGTTGGCGATCTTGATGTAGATCGAAAAGACGTCGGCCAGCAGCCGGTTGCGGCCAAGTATGATGCCGGCAGCGATGCCGCCTACAGCGCCGATGACGAAGCCGAGGAATGTTTCTTCCAGCGTCACATAAATCTGCAGCCAGAGCGGGCCTTGCGAGGTGCCTTCGGTGACCCACGACCAGATCTGCTGCCAGATGCCGGACGGGCTGGCGAAGAAGAATGGATCGATGATGTTGTAGTCGGCGCCGAGTTCCCACAGGCCGAGGAAGACGACCAGGATAGCCAAGCGCAGGCCGATGACCAGTGCATGGCGGCGTCGCAGCCGCACCCTTGCCCGGGCTTCGGCGACGGCGATGGAGGTATTGCGGGCAGCGGCCCGGTCAACGGTGGGAGAGATGGCGGTCATGGCGGTCTCCTCTCGGAGCAATTCCAGGAAAAGTGCCAAGCGGTTTCCGTCCGGAATTGCGAAAAACAAATCATTGGAGCGGGTCAGCCGCCCAAGTCTAATGGCCGGTCTGCAGGCTGCGGCTCTGGCCGAGCTGCACTTCCTCGCGAAGGTCGTTCCAGATCACTTTGGCGATCTCAACGAATTTCGGGTCATAGCGGATGTCGGCCATGACGCGCGGGCGCGGCAGGTCGATGCGGTAGACGCTCTTGACCGTGCCCGGCCCCGCCGTCAGCACATAGACCTTGTCGGCCAGCGCCACCGCCTCCTCGAGGTCGTGCGTGACGAAGACGACCGAGGATTTCTGCTCCGACCACAGGTCAAGCAGTTCGTCCTGCATGGCGGTGCGGGTCTGCATGTCCAGCGCGCTGAACGGCTCGTCCATCAAAAGAATCTTGGGCTGGTTGATGAAGGTCTGGGCCAGCGCGACGCGCTTGCGCATGCCACCCGAGAGCTGATGCGGATAGTGCTTTTCGAAACGGCCAAGGCCGACGCGGCCGATCCAGTCACGCGCCCGTTCATAGGCCCGCGCCTTGGACACGCCGCGATAGAGCGGGCCGGCGGCGACATTGTCGATGACGCTGCGCCACGGAAACAGCGCATCGGCCTGGAAGACGAAGCCTATGTCGCGGCTGATCTCGGTGACGGGCTTGCCCATGACGCGGACATTGCCGGTCGTCGGCCTGAGCAGGCCGGTGACGAGGTTGAGCGTTGTCGACTTGCCGCAGCCGGTCGGCCCGACGACACAGGCGAACTCGCCGCGCGCGACCGTCATGGTGAAATCGCGGATCGCCGTCATCATGTGGCCGTCGGGCGTGACGAAGCGAAGCGTCACGTCATCAATGGCGATCGCGGCATCGGACGGCGGCGCGGCTGGAGACAGCTTCTCGGCCGCCATGGATTGCAGTTGCATGGCACACTCCTGTCGTGATGGGGCATGGATGCCAGCGGCACAAGCTCCTTTGGCTTGTCGTCCATCTGCATCTGGAAAGGCGCCGCTGCCGGATTGATTCAGCGGAGCGGCGCAAGTCATTGTTGCTCAAGGGCGGGCCGGGCGTCCGCCGTCGCCGACCGATGCTATTTGGCGGCGTCGACGAATGCCGTGGTGTAGGTCTTCGACAGGTCGATCTCTTTGCCCTGCAGGCTCTTGGAGAAGGTCGAGAGAACCTTAAGCACGGTTGGCGGGCCGTCGGCCGGCATGCGGCCGTCCGGCGTGAACATCGCCTTGCCGCCGGCCAGCCCCTGGACGTAGAGGTCCCTGTTACCGGCGTAATAGTCCTTCGGCATCTTGTCGGCGATCTCTTCGGCCGAATGGGTGGCGATGAATTTCATCGTCTTGACGAAGGCATTGGCGAGCTTCTGCGCCTCCTCCTTGTGGCTCTCGATCCAGGCCGACTGTACGTAGAAGGACGCCGCCGGATAGGGTCCGCCCAGCGCTTCCTTGGTCTTTTCCGGCGTGCGCATGTCGACGAGGATGCTGGCCTCGCCGGTCTTGAGCAGCTTGGCAATGGTCGGCTCGGTGGTCATGCCGGCCTGGATCTGGTCCTGCTTGACGGCGGCGATGAAGGTGTTGCCGGCGCCGACTGGCAGCAGCGTGTAGTCACCCGGCTTCAGGCCGTTGCGCACCGCCAGGTACTGGGTCAGGAAATCGGTCGACGAGCCGAGGCCGGTGACGCCGAGGGTCGCGCCCTTGAAGTCGGCCGGCGACTTGATCTCGGGGTGCTTGGCCGACACCAGCTCGACCTCGCCCGGCGCCTGGCTGAACTGCACGATCGACTGGATGTACTTGCCCTTCGACTGCAGATCGACGGTGTGGTCGTAGAAGCCGACGACGCCCTGCACGGCGCCCGCCAGCAATTCATTCTCGGCTTCGACGCCGGCGCGCGAGTTGACCAACTCGACATCGAGCCCCTCGTCCTTGAAGTAACCGAGCTGCTGGGTGAGCACGGCGGGCAGATAGATCTGCTTTTCCATGCCGCCGACGATAATGGTGATCTTGTCGGCCGCTGATGCCGCCGTGGCGCCCGTGGCGACAATGGCAAGCGTCAGCGCCGCTGAACGCAAGGCGCACTTCGAGATGAAACCGGTCACGTAAATTCCTCCACCTGGGCGACGCGCTATCTGGCGACGCCGCATTTTCTTCCTTGCCGGCCGCTCCCAGGC
>NZ_RZOI01000510.1:0-4520 GCF_004022645.1 Mesorhizobium sp. M4A.F.Ca.ET.020.02.1.1
TCGAGAAGGATATGCGTGCCTTCCTCGATCTCTTCCTTCAGACCATCATAAAGGTCGTCGTGCATCTGCTGCACGAGCTCGTCGTCGGAAAGCTCGGAAAGGATGATCTCGTCGTCGGACATTTTTTCTCGGCGCCAATTGCTCATGAGTGATTTACGGACCGCCGGCACCTTTTGTCAGAGGTGCCGGCGGCAGTTGCTTGCAAGTCTCGGGAGTTATTTCAGGCGTCCAGCCAGACGTTCTGGAAATCCATTTCGTAGGTCTGGTGCATTGAATAGTTCTTCACCTTCTTGCTCATGTGACAGTAGAGCTTCTGCCAGAACGGCTGGATGATGACGCCGGAATCCTGCAGGATCTGCTCGACGTCCTTCATGACCTCCTTGCGCTTGGCGGGATCGGCCAGTGAGAGCGCCTCCTTGAGTTTGGTGTCGAAATCCGGATTCGCGAACGCCGTCTCATTCCAGGCCTCGCCCGAGCGATAGCCGAGCGCCAGTACCTGCACGCCGAGCGGACGCATGTACCAGATGGTCATCGAATAAGGATACTTCGTCCAGTCGTTCCAGAAGGTCGAGCCCGGCAGCACCGTACGCTTCACCTTGATGCCGGCATCGCGCAACTGGCCGGCAATCGCATCGCCGGTGTTCTTCTGCCATTCGTCCTCGACGGTGATCAGCTCATGCTCGAAGTCGGCCTGCCCGGCATCGGCCATCAGCTTCTTGGCTGCGGCGGCATCGCGTGCCTTCTTGGGCAGCGGATAGTATTCGGGATGGATCGGGCTGACGTGGTGGTTCTCGCCGACCGTGCCGCGCCCGGCATAGCCGAGCTGCATGACGGCATCGTTGTCGACGGCCATCTGCAGCGCGTTGCGCACCCGCTGATCGTCATAGGGCTTGTGGGTGATGTTGGTGCGGGCAACGAGCGTGGTCGCCGTCGCGACCTCCGATTTCACCAGATCCATCTTGTCGAGGGCGTCGATGAAGTCGGCCGGCGTTTCGAAATCGAGGTCGATCTCGCCGGAATCGAAGGCATTCAGCGTGGCGTTGAAGTCAGTGCCGTAGTCGATGAACTCGACACCGTCGAGCGGCGTTTCGCCTCCCCACCACTTGCCGTTCTCGCGACGCTTGACGACCGCCTTCTGGCCGACATCGTAGGATACCAGCTCGAACGCTCCGGTGCCGATCGGCTTCTTGATTGGGTCGGCGCCATCCTTGTCGAAGTCGCGATGCACGACCAGCGCCGGATAGTCGGTGAAGCCCGGTATGATCGCGATATCGGCTTCGCTGAGCTTCAGCTTGACCGTATGGTCATCGACCTTGGTGATTGCGCCATCCCTTGCCTTACCGGTCTTGGCGTCGACCAACGCGCCGACGCGGGCGGCCATGGAATTGCCGGACGCCCCCTTCTCGCACCAGCGATTCAGGTTGAAGACCACGTCATCGGCGTTGAAGGCATCGCCATTGTTCCAGGTGACGCCCTTGCGCAGGTGCAGCGTGTATTCGGTGGCGTCGTCGTTGATGTCCCAGCTCTCCAGCAGCACCGGCTCGAAGGTGAACTGGTGCGTGTAGCGGACGAGCGGCTCCAGCCAGCAACGGGTGACGTTCGCCATCTCGGTCCAGTCATAGGTGCGCGGATCCTTCTGCGCCTTGACCGACATCGAGACGTGCAGCGTGCCGCCTTTCTTGGGCTCGTCGGCCAGTGCTTTTGTCGGCGCGGCAAGGCCGATCATGCCATAGGCGAACGCCGTCGACGCGCCGAAGGCGCTGGCCAGGGCCAGGAATTCACGCCTGTCCATGCGGCCCGCCCGCGTTTCTTCTGCCATTGCCTCGATAGCGCCCGGCACGCGGTCGCCATTGCTTCTGAAGAGCGTCATGTTTTCCTCCCTTATGGTTCGTCAGGTTCTTCGCCTGTCTTACTAACTAACGCTGTCCGGCAGTTTTTCCTCACGCCGCGCGATCAAATCCTTGAGACCCTCGGCGATGCCCTCGTCGAGCTTCGGCTCCTCATAGTCGGCCAGCATGTTGCGCGCCTTCTCACGGCCGCGCGTGTCGTGGTCCTTCGCGCCTTCGGCGTTCCATTGCTCGTACGAATTGAAGTCCATGATCGAGGGCATGAAGAAAGCGGACTCGAAATGTTCGAGCGTGTGCTGGGTGCCGAGGAAATGGCCCTGCGGCCCCACCTCGCGGATCGCCGCCATCGCTTCCTTGAAATCGTCGAAGGGAAGGCCGCCGGCATATTTGTACCAGCCGACAAGCTGCTCGCAGTCGGTGGCGAATTTCGAATAGCCGCAGGTCAGCCCCGCCTCCAGCCATCCGGCCGAATGCCAGATGTAGTTGGCGCCGGCGAGGATGGCGGCATGCATCAGCATGTTCGCCTCGTAGCCGGCCTGGGCGTCGTTCAATTTGGAGCCGACATGGAAGCCCGAGGTACGCCACGGCAGTTTATATTTCCTGGCCAGCGCGCCCATCAGATACATCATCTGCGCCGCCTCCGGCGTGCCGCCCATCGGCGCTCCGGTCTTCATGTCCACCGTCACCATGAACTGGCCGTAGATCTGCGGCGAGCCCGGACGCAGCAGCTGGGTGAAGGCGACGCCGGCCAGCGCTTCCGCATTGACCTGCGCCACCGCGCCGACGGCGGAGGCCGAGGTCGAGGCGCCGCACAGAGCGAAGGGCGCCAGGATCAGCGGCTGGTTACTGCGCGCATAGACCTTCATCGCGTCCAGCATGGTGGCGTCCCACACCAGCGGCGAGTTACAGTTGGTGATCGAGACAAGGACCGAATTGTCGCGGACATAGTCCTCGCCGAAGACGATGCCGGCCATCGCCATCGTGTCTTCGGCGCGTTCCTTCGACGTCACGATGCCCATGAAAGGCTTGTCGGAGTGCTTCAGGGCCGAATGGATGATGTGGAGGTGACGCTTCGGGACCGCAATTTCCATCGGCTCGCAGATGACCGAGCTCGACGAGTGCAACGCCGGCGCCATGTAGGCGAGCTTGTGGAAATTGTTGAGGTCGGCGAGCGAGCCGTAGCGCCTGTTGTTGTCGAGGTCACGCACATAGGGCGCGCCATACATCGGCACGAAGATGGAATTCTTGCCGCCAACGCGAACGGTGCGCTCGGGGTTGCGGGCGTTGAGGGTGAATTCCGATGGGACCTTGGAAACCAGCTCCATCAACAGCGCACGGTCGATACGGACGCGTGTTTCCGAGACATCGGCCCCCGCGGCCTTCCACAGGGCGATCGCCTCGTCGTCGCGGAACTCACAGCCCACCTCTTCGAGGATCGCGAGCGACTCCTGGTGGATCAATTCCACCGCCTCGTCGGGAACCATCTGATAGGCGGGGATCTGGCGCACCAGCGTCGGAAACGAGGCTATGGGGGCGCCCCGCATCGCCTTGCGCCCCAGGCGGCCGCCGCTTCTGCGGTTAGCATGTTCGGTCACTGCAACGGCCGGTGCATTCATGACAATTTATCCTCCAACAGCCCGCCAACTTAGCGACAGGAGATATGGCTGTGACGCTGGAAAATCCTGATCGCTTGTATAAACTCTGCTTATGCGAAGCCTGCGCCACCTCCTGCCCTCCGCGGGCAGCCTGATCGTCTTCGAGGCGGCCGGCCGGCTGTCGAGCTTCACCGCCGCCGGGCGAGAGCTCGGCATGACGCAGGCGGCCGTGTCCTATGCCGTGCGCGGACTGGAGGAGCAGCTCGGCGCCAAGCTGTTCCAGCGCCGCCATCGCCAGGTTGTCCTGACGGAGGCCGGCGAGCGCTTCCACGCCGATGTCTCGCTCGGCCTTTCGCATATCCGCAAATCGGCGGAGGACCTGCGCCTGCAGGCGACCGGCGGCCATGTCACGCTGGCCGCGTCGACCGCCTTCGGCTCGTTCTGGATGATGCCGCGCCTGCAGCAATTCCGCGACGAGCTGCCGGGCATCGATCTGCGTATCCAGACCGCCGATCGCGACCTCGACATCATCGCCGAGGGAATCCCGCTCGGCGTGCGCGGCGGCATGCCGCGCGACTGGCCGGACTATCATTCACTGTCGCTCTCCGACGAGGAGATCTTCCCGGTCGCAGGCCCCAGCTACCTCGCCAAATTCAGCAAGCCGAAAACGGTCGAGGAACTCGCCACGCACCGGCTCATCCATCTGGAGGAACCCTATCGCGAGGCGCCGAACTGGGACGAGTGGTTCGCGTCGGCCGGAACCAGTCTGCGCAACGCCGAACGCGGCTTGCGCATCAACGACTATGCGCTGGTGATCCAGGCGGTGATGGAAGGGCAAGGCATCTCGCTCGGCTGGCGGCACCTGGTCGAGCGCCTCGTGGCATCGGGGCTGCTGGTGCCGGTGACGGATCATGTGCTGAGAACCGGCATCGGGTTCTACGTCATCTGGCCAAAGAACCGCGAACTCAGCGACAATGCGCGCAAGGTAAGGGACTGGCTGGTGACACAGGCGTGAGGTCGCCAGCTTCTGCGCTGCCACGCCGGCAGGCCAAAGCGGAGCGCGAGGGATCACGGCGGG
>NZ_RZOI01000511.1:0-4515 GCF_004022645.1 Mesorhizobium sp. M4A.F.Ca.ET.020.02.1.1
CCACACCGAGGGAAGGGCCGACAATGCTGACGAAGGCCAGGGCCAGCAGGAAGCCGGGCACGGTCTGGAAGGCATCGGTAATGCGCATCAGCACCTCGTCGATCAGCCCGCCGGCAAAGCCGGCCAGCGTGCCGACCACCGCGCCAATGACCAGCGCGGCAGCGGCCGCCGCCAGACCGACGGCCAGCGAGGTGCGGGCGCCGTGGAAAAGCTCGGCCAGCACGTCGCGGCCGAGCCGATCGGTGCCGAGCGGCAGCGACCAGTTTTGGAATGGCGACAGCAATGCCGGACCTGCAATGGCTTGCGGATCGCCGGGAAAGAGCAGCGGCGCGGTAAGCGCCATGGCGAAGAGCGTCGCAAAAATGACGGCGCCGGCGCATGAGCCGGCCTCGCTGGCGCCGACGCGGGGGTCGAGCAGGGCGTAGGCGAGGTCAACCAGGAGGTTGATGAGGATGACGAGCACTGCGCTGACCAGGATGATGCCGAGAAGCAGCGGCGTGTCACGTCCCGCGACGGCCTCCTGCGCCAGCCGGCCGAGGCCGGGCACGGCAAAGACGCTTTCGATGACGACGCTGCCGCCGAGCATCTGCGCCGACTGCAGGCCGAGCATAGTGACCAGCGGCAGGAGCGCGTTGCGGGCGACGTGGGCGAGCACGATGCGACGCCGCGACAGCCCCCTGGCGCGGGCGGCGAGGACAAAGTCCTGCCGCCAGGCCTCGGCCATGCCGGCGCGCGTCATGCGCAGGTAAAGCGCGAGATAGATGAAACCGAGCGCGGCGACCGGCAGCACGAGATGGGCGGCAATGTCGGCGGCCCGCGACAGCCCGGTCCTGCCGGAGGCGATGGTCTCGATGCCGCCGATCGGCAGCCAGCGCAGGTCGACGGCGAAGATGACGATCAGCACCAGGCCGAGCCAGAAGCCCGGCACGGCATAGAGCGCCAATGAGCCGATCGACAGGAAACGGTCGCGAAAGCTGCCAGGCCGCGCGCCGGCATAGATGCCGAGCGCCGAACCGAGGCCGAAGGAGAGCGCGGTGGCGCTGCCCATCAGGAGAAGCGTGGTCGGCAAGCGTTCGAGGATGACGTCACGGATCGGCCTGGAGAAGGTGACGGACTGGCCGAGGTCGAGATGCAGCAGCGCCCAGAGATAGTTGGCGAGCCGCGTCATTTCCGACTGGTCCAGGCCCCAGCGATGGCGCAGCACCTCGATCATGCCGGCATCGCCGCCGGTCGAGACGATATAGGCGTCGACCGCGTCGCCGGGGGCTGCCTCGAGCAGGAGGAAGGTGCCGATGACGACGATCAGCAGCACGAAGACGCTGCCGAGGAGACGGCGGCGGATGAGGGTGAGGGCGCGGGTCATGCGCGCCTCGGTGGGTTGGCGATATGCTGGTTATGAGAAATGCCGCGCCTGAGCACCTCCCTCTGTCCTGCCGGACATCTCCCCCTCAAGGGGGGAGATTGGCTGTCGCCTCTGCCTTCGCCAATCTTCAACGTTTCAGAATTGGCGAGACAGACAAGCTGCTGATCTCCGGGGAGATGTCCGGCAGGACAGAGGGGGCCCTCGTAGAACTCAACGCCTACGATAATTTCGCGAATTCTCATCCGCGCAAATGTGTCACGATTCCAGATAAGTGTCCGCCCAGTTCGACACCGCCCAGCGCGGGTTGTTGGCGATGTTGCCGACCGTATCGCGGGCGACGCTGATGAAGCTCCATTCTGCGACGTTGATCAGCGGGAGATCCGCCGCGACCTTCTTCTGGAATTCCTTGTAGAGCTCGGTGCGGGCGGCGGTATCGAGCGTCTCCGACGCCTTGGCGATCAGCGCATCCAGTTCCACGTTCCTGTAGCCGCCCTGGTTGGAGAAGGGCACGCCATCCGGGATGCCGCTCTGTACGAGAATGGTGGTCGAGATCGCCGGGTCGCCGCGGAACACCGGCGGGCCGACGGCGAGGTCGAAGGCATGGTCAGTGTAGACGGCCTTGATGTGGGCGGGAGAGTCGTTGTTGACCAGTTCGGCGTCGATACCGACGGCGGCGAGCGCCTGGCGCAGATAGTCGCCGAACTGCTTGGTCTCGTTGAAGTAAGGCGCCGGCAGGAGCTTCAGCGAGAAGCGGTTGCCGTCGGGGCCTTTCTTGTAGCCGGCCTCGTCGAGAAGCGCATTGGCCTTGGCGACGTCGAATGCATAGGTCGGCACGTCGGCGGTGTAGAACTGCGGATCGTTCTTCGGCACCGGGCCGGTCGCGGTGGCGGCGTAGCCGAGGAAGATCGTCTTGACGACGAAGTCCTTGTCGATGGCATGCGCGATCGCCTGGCGCACTTTCAGATCGGCCAGCTCCTTGCGGCGGTGGTTGATCTCGACGACGAGCTGGTAGGTCAGGCCTTCATAGCCCTTGGTGATCACCTTCAGGCCAGGCACCTTGGAGATGCGGTCGAGGTCGGCGAGCGGCACTGCGGAAAAGGCGGCGAGCTGGATTTCTTCCGCCTCGAGCGCCGCGGCCGCCGACGTGCGGTCCGGCAGCACCTGGTAGACGATCTCATCGAGATAGGGCTCGCCCTTGCCCCAATAGTCGGCGTTCTTCGCCAGCCGGTAGTACTGGCCGGCCTTGTATTCGGCGAATTTGTACGGGCCGGTGCCGACCGGCGCGTTGTTGGCCGGGTTCTCCTCGATCTTGCCGCTCTCATAGACATGCTTCGGCACGACGCTCGAAAGCGCCGGCAGGGCATTGCGGATCAGCTGGAACGGCGTCGGCTTGGCGAATTTGAAGATGGCGGTCAACTCGTCCGGCGTTTCGACCGCCGTCAGGTCCTTGAACACTGTGCGGCCGAGATTCTGCAGCGGCTTCCATACCTGCAGCGCCGAGAAGGCGACGTCGGCGGAGGTGAATGGTTTGCCGTCATGCCACTTGACGCCGTCGCGCAGCTTGAACGTCACCGAGAGGCCATCGGCGGCGCCTTCCCATGAAAGTGCCAGGCGCGGCTGGAGCCCGTCCTTGCCGTCGAAGGAGGATTCGGCCAGCGTTTCCACCACCTTGCTGGAAATGAAGAAAACGCCGTTGGAGGCGACGATCGCCGGGTTGAGGTTGCGCGGCTCGGAGTCGGCGGCTACGACCAGCCGGCCGCCCTTCTTCGGCGTCTGCGCGCGGCCGATCACCGGCAGCGCGGTGGAGGCGAGCAGCGCCGCCGAGCCGGCAAGCACGGTGCGCCTGGAAATGGTGAGAGCTGACATGATCGACCTCCGTCCTCCGCGCCACCCGCTCGGGCGCCAATCCCTTGACGCCAGCTTGTCCACGAGCGTCGTTGCGGCAGCGATTATGAGCCTCGCCAAGGGTTTCGCCAGAGACGGATTTGGCGCATTCTGGCGTGGCTTTGAAATTTCCGTCCGCTGGACCAGTCGTTAGGCAAGCGGTTCAGTCGAACAATCTGGTAGGACCAGATGTTGCTATTGACGCGCGAGAACGCGGCATTGTGACAATCGATGACGGCCGGAAGCTGATTTCTGGCTGGACCAGAGTAGCCAAAGTGATGCAGATTTAGCCGACAGCCAAATGATCAGCCACAAAACCAGCCGGCGAGCCGGCCCGATCGGCCAGCACATTCAGGGAGAGAAAAAATGAACATCGCCCCGGGCAAGAATGCGGTCGCCATTCCATTCGACCAGGCCAGGCTGGACGGGCTGATGGAGGAAGCCGGCATCGACGTGCTGCTCGCCACCTCCAAGCACAACACGCAATATCTGCTCGGCGGCTACAAGTTCATCTTCTTCGCCGCCATGGATGCGATCGGCCACAGCCGCTACCTGCCGATCGTTGTCTACGAGAAGGGTGGGCCAGACCGCGCTGCCTATATCGGCAACCGTATGGAGGGCGCCGAGCACCAGAACAACCCGTTCTGGACACCGACCTTGCACGCCGCCTGCTGGGGCACACTGGATGCCGCCAATCTCGCCGTTGAGCATGTGCAGAAGATCGGCAAGGGCGAGGCGCGCATCGGCATCGAGCCGGCCTTCCTGCCGTCGGATGCCTACACGCTGGTTCGCAAGGCGCTGCCGGATGCGAAGCTGATCGATGCGACCGGCATGCTGGAGCGCATGCGCGCCATCAAGACCGACGCCGAGCTCGAGAGGCTGCGTGTCGCCTCCGAGCTGATCACCGATTCGATGCTGGCGACCATCCAATGGGCGCGCGAAGGCACGACCAAGACCGAGATCATCGAGCAGCTGAGGCGCGAGGAGACCAATCGCGGCGCGCATTTCGAATATTGCCTGCTGACCCTGGGCTCCAGTCACAACCGCGCGGCCTCGCCGCAAGCGTGGAAGCAGGGCGAGGTGTTGTCGATCGATTCCGGCGGCAACTACCACGGCTATATCGGCGACCTCTGCCGCATGGGGATTCTCGGCGAGCCGGACGCAGAGCTGGAGGATCTGCTGGCTGAGGTGGACGTCGTGCAGCAGGCGGCGTTTTCGAAGGTCAGGGCGGGCACGCTCGGTGGCGATATGATCGCCCATGCGGAGGG
>NZ_RZOI01000512.1:0-4501 GCF_004022645.1 Mesorhizobium sp. M4A.F.Ca.ET.020.02.1.1
GCAGAAAAACTATGCCGAATTGAGGCGCCTGTCCGGGCGGCTGGAGCTCGCGCTGGAGGCCTCGGGCATCGGTGTGTGGGAGCACGATCTTGCCACCAACGAACTGGTGTGGGACGAGCGCGTCAACGAGATTTACGGCAAGCCTGCCGACGCCAAGCCGCGCGGTTATGATGACTGGGCAGGGACGATCCACCCCGACGACATCGAGCGTGCGCGGCGGGATTTCGACCAGGCCGCAGCGACCAAGGGCCTCTACTCCTCGCAATACCGCCTAGTCCACCATGACGGCACTATCCGCCACGTCCGCACACGCGCGACGTTCTTCCAGGACAGCGGCGACACGCCGAAGATGATCGGCGCCGAATGGGACGTGACCAGCGACGTGCTGCTCAACGAGAACCTCGTGCGTGAGCGGCAGCTGTCGGAATCGAAGAACGCCGAGCTGGAGGCTGCCAGCGCCCGCATCGAGCATGTGGCGCTTCACGATTCACTGACTGGCCTGCCCAATCGCCGCTACCTCGACGAGATGCTGGCCGAAAGCGGGGCAACCGGCCGCACCGCGCTGCTACATCTCGACCTCGACCGCTTCAAGCAGATCAACGACACGCTCGGTCACGCCGCGGGCGATGCCATGCTGGTGCACGCCTCCAAGGTCATCAAGGCCAACGCCGGGCCCGCCGATTTCGTGGCGCGCATCGGCGGCGACGAGTTCGTGGTGGTAGGCCATGGCGCTGGCGACGACAGGCTTGCCGAACTCGCCAGCCGCATTATCGAGGAGATGCGCCAGCCGGTAAATTTCCAGGGCCACCAGTGCCGGTTCGGCGTCAGCATCGGCATTGCCGCCAATGACGGCGTCGACGCCAGGCAGTTGCTCGTCAATGCCGATCTCGCGCTGTACCGGGCGAAAAGCCATGGCCGTAATCGCTACGAGTTCTTCAACGCGGAGCTGCAGAGCGAGATCGTTCGGACCAAGCAGATCGCCGATGAAATCCTGGGCGGGCTGGAGCGGAACGAATTCATCGCTTACTACCAGCCGCAGTTCGACGCCAGGACGCTCGAAATCGTCGGCGTCGAAGCGTTGTCGCGCTGGAAGCATCCGCGTCGCGGCATCCTCGCGCCCGCCGCCTATCTCAAGGTCGCCGAAGAACTGAATGTTGTGGCGCTGATCGACCGCACCACTCTCAAGCAGGCGCTGGAGAACTTCGAGCGCTGGTCGCATCTCAACATTCCGCGCGTTTCGGTCAACGTCTCGGCCAGGCGCCTTGAGGACAGAGACCTGATCAAGGGTCTGCGCAAGCTCGCCATCAAGCAAGGGACGGTGTCGTTCGAGCTGGTGGAGTCGATCTTCCTCGACGAGAACGACGACTTCGTTTCGTGGAATATCGAGCAGATCAAGGGACTCGGCATCGACATCGAAATCGACGATTTCGGCACCGGCTACGCCTCGATCGTCAGCCTGCTCAAGCTGCAGCCGCGCCGGCTCAAGATCGACCGCCAGCTGATCACGCCGATCACCGGCTCAACGGCGCAGCGGCGGCTGGTGTCGTCAATCATCGAGATTGGCAAGTCGCTCGGCATCGAAGTGGTGGCCGAAGGCGTCGAGACGATGGATCACGCGCGCATCCTCAAGGAACTGGGTTGCGACATCCTGCAGGGCTACGCCTTCGGCGCCCCGATGGACGCCAAGACCTTCAAGGCCTTCGCCCAGTCGCGCAAATGGCTCCAGGCGGGGTAGCGGAACAGCTACCCCCGCAGTCCCGGCGCTTCCTGGCCGGTCCGCGCGACATATTCAGTGTAGCCGCCGCCATAGGTGTGGATGCCATCGGGGGTGAGCTCCAGCACGCGGTTGGAAAGCGCGGCCAGGAAATGGCGGTCGTGCGAGACAAAGAGCATCGTGCCTTCGTACTGCGAAAGCGCGTTGATCAGCATCTCCTTGGTCGCCATGTCGAGGTGGTTGGTCGGCTCGTCGAGTACCAGGAGGTTGGGCGGATCGAACAGCATCAGCGCCATCACCAGCCGCGCCTTCTCGCCGCCGGACAGCACGCGGCACTTCTTCTCGATCTCGTCACCGGAAAAGCCGAAGCAGCCGGCAAGCGCGCGCAGCGGCGCCTGGCCAGCCTGCGGGAAATTGTCTTCGAGCGTCTGGAACACGGTGCGCTCGCCCTCCAGCAGCTCCATGGCGTGCTGGGCGAAATAGCCCATCTTGACGCTCGGACCGCGCGCCACCGTGCCCTGGTCGGGCTCGGAGGCGCCGGCCACCAGCTTCAAAAGCGTCGACTTGCCGGCGCCGTTGATGCCCATCACGCACCAGCGCTCGCGCCGGCGCACCTGGAAGTCGAGGCCTGAATAGATGGTGCGGCTGCCGTAGCTCTTGTGGATACCCTTCAGCGTCGCCACGTCCTCGCCGCAGCGCGGTGCCGGCTGGAACTCGAAGGTCACCGTCTGGCGCCGCTTCGGCGGCTCGACGCGGTCGATCTTGTCGAGCTTCTTCACCCGGCTCTGGACCTGCGCGGCATGCGAGGCGCGCGCCTTGAAGCGCTCGATGAAGGCGATCTCCTTGGCCAGCATTGCCTGCTGGCGCTCGAACTGCGCCTGCAACTGCTTGTCGGCCAGCGCCCGCTGCTCCTGGTAGAATTCGTAATTGCCGGAGTAGGAGGTGAGCGAACCGGCGTCGATCTCGACGATCTTGGTGACGATGCGGTTCATGAACTCGCGGTCGTGCGAGGTCATCAGCAGCGCGCCGTCATAGTTTTTCAGGAATTGCTCCAACCAGATCAGGCTTTCGAGATCGAGGTGGTTGCTCGGCTCGTCGAGCAGCATGACATCGGGCCGCATCAACAGGATGCGCGCCAGCGCGACGCGCATCTTCCAGCCGCCGGAAAGTTTGGCGACGTCGCCGTCCATCATCTCCTGGCTGAAACCGAGGCCGTCCAGTACCTCGCGGGCGCGGCCGTCCAGCGCATAGCCGTCGAGCTCCTCGAAGCGGTGCTGCAGTTCGCCGTAGCGCTCGATGATGGCGTCCATCTCGTCGGCGCGGTCGGGATCGCCCATGGCGTGCTCGAGCTCGCGCATCTCGGCGGCGACCGCGCTTACCGGGCCGGCACCCTCCATCACCTCGGCAACGGCGCTCATACCTTCCATGTCGCCGACATCCTGGCTGAAATAGCCGATGGTGACGCCGCGATCGACCTGGACCTGCCCTTCGTCCGGCTGCTCCTGCCCGGTGATCATGCGGAACAAGGTCGTCTTGCCGGCGCCGTTCGGTCCGACGAGGCCGATCTTCTCGCCCTTCTGCAAGGCGGCCGAGGCTTCGATAAAGACGATCTGACGGCCGTTCTGCTTGCCGATGTTTTCAAGACGGATCATGGAGCGGTCCGGTTAAATGCGCTGACGTGGCGGGATTTGCCCGGGCATACGCGAATGCAGGCGGTAGTGGAAGAGGCAGAAGCGCCGCAGCCAGCACCCGTGGTGATTGGCGAAGGCGGCGGCGACAGTTGATCTCCCCCCTTGCGGGGGAGAAGCATTTTTCCTGCATTTGCGAGCGGGCTTGTCCCCGAGCAAGTGCTTGGAAAATGCCAGAGAGGGGATTTCGTAGGGCGCGGTGCGCTACTTTCTCGTAGGCGCAGTGCCCCCTCTCTTGCGGCGCTTTACTTCGCGTCGTGGAAGATGATTCCCACAGTGTGACGCCGCCCCGAGCGCAGACGACTGACGCCATGGCGCAGGTTCACCCGATAATAGCCCCGACTGCCCTCGACCGGCCGGTTGTGAACGGCGAAGATCACCGCGTCGCCGCGCCTCAGCGGCACCACTTCGGCACGGCTCTGCATGCGCGGGCGCTGCTCGGTCAACACGAACTCGCCGCCTTCAAAATCCTCGCCGGGTTCGGACAAGAGGATCGCCACCTGCAGCGGAAAGGCGAGCGTGCCGTAGAGGTCCTGATGCAGGCAGTTGAAGTCGCCGGGGCCGTATTGCAAGAGAAGCGGCGTCGGCCTCGTCTGCCCCTCGTCGTGGCAGCGCTTGAGGAAGGCAGCGTGGTCGGCGGGATAGCGCAGCGCTGCGCCCATCTTCTCGTTCCAGTCGTTGGCGACGCCAGCCAGCCGCGGATAGAGCGCCCTGCGCAGGCCTTCGATCGGATCGGGGAGCGGGTAGCGGAAATAGCGGTACTCGCCCTTGCCGAAGCCGTGACGCGCCATCACCACATGGCTGCGGAAATGTTCTTCGTGCGGATAGAGCGCGGCGATTTCGTCGCATTCGTCGGGGGCGAGAAGGTTTTTCATGACGGCGCAGCCATGGGCGTTGAGTTCGGAGACCAGGGCAGGCCAGTCTTGCGCCTCGACACGCGTTTCGGCGGAGCGGCTGGCGCGTTTGGCGCTGATGGAATGGATGGTCATGGCGGCCTCCTGTCGCTTGCCTACCGTGAAAATGGGGCGGGCGGAGGCTGGGAGCCACCCGTTTCATGCGGAGATTGGGCGCGGCCCTGACCTTCTCCCCTTGTAGGAGA
>NZ_RZOI01000513.1:0-4499 GCF_004022645.1 Mesorhizobium sp. M4A.F.Ca.ET.020.02.1.1
ATCCGCGCACGCCGACCGGCCTCGCCGTTTCGGAAGAGCTGCCGAAGCGTATCCTTTGCCTGCCGATGCACCCCTATCTCAGCGAAGCCGACCAGGACCGTATCATCGAGACGATTCGTAACTATATCGGCTCGAACTCGGCGCACGTCGCGGCGGCGTAGCCGTGCCCTCGGACGGGGAACACAGCAGAGCAGAATTCTGAACCATTGCAATGCCTTAACGTCACAGCATGGATCCCAGGGTCTGCGCCGCGTTGCTTCGCTCCAGGATGACGAAGCGATAGCTGGCCGTCAGTTGCAAGCGTTTAAGCTGCGCCCGCGCTTTTCCCGCTGGCAATGAAATGCGGGTTGGCGAAATCCGCGTCCGTGGCCTGGTCGCGCTTGCCGTAAGCGAGCGGCTTGCCGTCCAGCGTGCGCGTCATGCCGCCGGCGGCCCGCAGCACCGCGTCACCGGCGGCGGTGTCCCATTCCATGGTGCGGCCGAAGCGTGGATAGACGTCCGCCTCGGCGGCGGCGACGAGGCAGAATTTCAGCGACGAGCCGACCGAAACGATCTCGGCGGCGCCAAGGTCGCGGATGAAGGCATCGGTTTCCGGCGTGTTGTGTGAGCGGCTGGCGACCACGGCGAGCGGCATCCCCCCTGTCCGCACGGCGATCGGACGGCGGCCGGTGATGCGAAAATTGGCATCGACCTCGATCGCTTCCGCCCTGCCCGGCCGGCCCGAGAAGAAACGCCCCGTGCAGGGCGCGAAGACGACACCGATCTCCGGCACGCCGTGGCGGACCAGCGCGATGTTGACGGTGAAATCGGTGCGGCGGTTGACGAATTCCTTGGTGCCGTCGAGCGGATCGATCAGCAAGAAGGCGTCGTCGAGATCGGGCGTCGCAACGCCCGCCGCGACTTCTTCCTCGGCCACGCAAGGGATGTCGGGATAGGCGGCGCGCAGACCGGCGAGGATGATCTTCTCGCTCTCGCGGTCGGCTTCCGTCACCGGCGTGCTGTCCGATTTCGTGTCGATGGCGCAGCCTGCGTGGAAGACGCGCATCACCTCGCGCCCGGCATCCAGCGCCAGGCGCTCGAACACGCCGAGCATGGCCTCGTCGTCAGATGCCGCCGCCGCTGTCATATTGGTCTTCGGCAATGTCGCGCTCGTTCAGCCAGAGTTCCAGGGCCTCTACCATCTCCTCGGTCGTTTTGCCGAGCGTCTTCAGATGGATTTCGGGATTCTCCGGAGCTTCATAGGGTGAATCGACGCCGGTGAAATTCTTGATCTCGCCGCTCAGCGCGCGCGCATAGAGGCCCTTCGGATCGCGCCTGGCGCATTCCTCGAACGGCGTGTCGACGAACACCTCGACGAACTCGCCATCCGCCATCAGCTCGCGCGCCACGCGCCGCTCGGCGGCGAAGGGCGAGATGAAGGAGACGATGACGATCAGGCCGGCATCGGCCATAAGCCGGGCGACCTCGGCAACGCGGCGGATGTTCTCGACGCGATCGGCGTCGGTGAAGCCGAGGTCGCGGTTGAGGCCGTGGCGGACATTGTCGCCGTCGAGGATGTAGGTGTGGCGCCCCGAGGCGAACAGCTTCTTCTCGAACAGATTGGCGATGGTCGACTTGCCGGAGCCGGAGAGCCCGGTGAACCAGAACACGGCCGGCCGCTGGTTCTTCAGGTCGGAACGGCCGCGCTTGCCGACATCGAGCGACTGCCAATGGATGTTTTCGGCGCGGCGCAGCGAATGCAGGATCATGCCGGCGCCGACCGTGGCATTGCTGATGCGGTCGATCAGGATGAAGGCGCCGGTGGTGCGGTTCTCGGCGAAATTGTCGAAGGCGATCGGCGAGCGCGTCGAGAGATTGCAGATGCCGACCTCGTTCATCTCCAGCGACTTCGCCGCCTCGTGGGCGAAGTCGTTGACGTTGACGCGGTACTTCAGCTCGGCGACGGTGGCGCTCACCTGGTCGGTTTCGGTGCGCAGGATGTAGGAGCGGCCGGGCAACAGCGCATGCTCGTCGAACCAGACGATGTTGGCGGCGAACTGGTCGGCGACCTGCGGCCGCGACGCCGGCGCGACCAGAATGTTGCCGCGCGACACCTCGACCTCGTCGTCGAGGACGAGCGTGATCGCCTGGCCGGCAACCGCTTGGGCAAGGTCGCCGCCATGGGCGACGATGCGCTTGACGCGGGACGACTTGCCGGACTTGGCGACGACGACCTCGTCGCCCTGCGAAACCGACCCGGACGCGATGGTGCCGGCAAAGCCGCGGAAATCGAGATTGGGGCGATTCACATACTGCACCGGGAAGCGGAACGGCAGTTCGACCACTGCCTCGTCGACCGATACGGTTTCCAGATGCTCGATCAGCGTGGGCCCCGAATACCACGGCATGTTGCCGGAGCGGCTGGAGACATTGTCGCCGTAGCGGGCCGACATCGGGATCGGCACGATCGTCTGGAAGCCGAGGCTTTGCGAAAACTGGCTGTAATCCTCGACGATCCTGTCGAACACCGCCTGGTCGAAATCGACGAGGTCGATCTTGTTGACGGCCAGCACAATGTGGCGAATGCCGAGCAGCGAGGCGATGATCGAATGGCGCCTGGTCTGGCGCAGCACGCCCTGGCGCGCGTCGATCAGCACGATGGCGAGATCGGCGGTCGAGGCGCCGGTCGCCATGTTGCGCGTGTACTGCTCGTGGCCGGGCGTGTCGGCGACGATGAACTTGCGCTTCGGCGTGGCGAAGAAGCGGTAGGCGACGTCGATGGTGATGCCCTGCTCGCGCTCGGCTTCGAGCCCGTCGACCAGGAGCGCGAAGTCGATGTCGTCGCCTGTCGTGCCGTGCTTGCGCGAATCGCGCTCCAGCGCGGCAAGCTGGTCTTCGAAGATCTGCTTGGTGTCCGACAGCAGACGCCCAATCAGCGTCGACTTGCCGTCGTCGACCGAGCCGCAAGTGAGGAAGCGCAGCAGCGACTTCTTCTCCTGCGCGGCCATGTATTCGCGGATCGAGTCGGTGGGGGCGAGGCTTTTGGCCATGATGTGGCGCATGCTCAGAAATACCCCTCGCGCTTCTTCTTTTCCATCGAGCCGGCTTCGTCGCGGTCGATGAGGCGGCCCTGGCGCTCCGAGGTGCGCGCCGTCAGCATCTCGCCGACGATGGCCTCCAGCGTGTCGGCATCGGACTCGATAGCGCCGGTCAGCGGATAGCAGCCAAGCGTGCGGAAGCGCACCATCCGGTTCTCGACCGCTTCGTCCGAACGCAACTGCATGCGGTCGTCGTCCTTGAGGATCAGCATGCCGTCGCGTTCGACGACCGGCCGTTCCTTGGCGAAATAGAGCGGCACAATCGGGATGTCTTCCTGCAGGATGTACTGCCAGATATCGAGCTCGGTCCAGTTGGACAACGGAAAGACGCGGATCGACTCGCCGGCGGCGATGCGGGTGTTGAAGATCTTCCACATTTCCGGCCGCTGGTTCTTCGGGTCCCAGGCGTGCTGGGCGTTGCGGAAGGAAAAGATCCGTTCCTTGGCGCGCGACTTCTCCTCGTCGCGGCGGGCGCCGCCGAAGGCGGCGTCGAAGCCGTATTTGTCGAGCGCCTGGCGCAACGCCACCGTCTTCATCACATGGGTATGGGTGTTCGAGCCATGGTCGAACGGGTTGATGTTGTCGCGCACGCCGTCCTCGTTGACATGCACCAGGAGGTCGAAGCCCAGCTTCTGCGCCATCTGGTCGCGAAAGGCGATCATCTCGCGGAACTTCCAGGTGGTGTCGACGTGCAGGAAGGGAAAAGGCGGCTTGGCCGGGAAAAAGGCCTTCATCGCCAGGTGCATCAGCACGGAAGAATCCTTGCCGACCGAATAGAGCATGACGGGCTTGGAGAAGGAGGCCGCCACCTCGCGGAAGATGTGGATGGATTCGGCCTCGAGCCGCTGCAGGTGCGTAAGTGCGATATTCATGGACTGTGAGCGTTCTCTCGTGCCATCCAGACCTTGCATCAACGGATCAGGCACCGTTTCTTAAAAACAGCCCGGTTCAAGCTTTGCTTCTGGACATTCGTGCGGGCGTTCTAGCAGATCGTGATTGCGGGGAACAATGCCAGACGCGCCCGCCAGATGGCCAATCTGGAATGAATTTTCCACGATCAGTGCGTATGTGGGAAAATCCTGCCCTACCGCCTGATGTATGGCAAAGAACGGAGAAACTATTGCCTTTCGGGTGACCGTGGACGGCCCGCCGCGCGAAGCTCCCGCTCACGCGGATGCGCGCCGGGCTGCCGATTTGTGATAGGCCCTCCAGCGGCCGCACTATCGGGAATCGGACCCAGCGGCTATACCGGCCACACATGCTGCCCGCGCGCCGTGGCACCAAATAGGCTTCGAAGGTGATCGCGTCCGCCGTCGCGGACCAACACGGCGTCCCAACGACCCCCAGACATTGCGAAACAGAGCATTGAACCCGCTTTTATCCATCAAACGGCACCTCACGCCCGCGCAGATCAACGTCTAC
>NZ_RZOI01000514.1:0-4499 GCF_004022645.1 Mesorhizobium sp. M4A.F.Ca.ET.020.02.1.1
GAACTATACCGGCGATCGCCTCAATTTCGGCCTCGCCGCCGAGAAGGCGCGCGTCGAAGGCTTTGCGGTCGAGATGGTGATCGTCGGCGACGACATCGCGCTGCCCGACATCGCGCAGCCGCGCGGCGTCGCCGGCACGCTGTTCGTCCACAAGATCGCGGGGCATCTTGCCGAAACCGGCCGTGACCTGGTGTCAGTAGCAGCGGCAGCGCGGGCGGCGGCAAAGGACATTTTTTCGCTCGGCATCTCGCTCTCTTCCTGCTCGATCCCCGGTCAGGCGCATGAGGATCGCTTCGGCGCCGACGATGGCGAGCTCGGGCTCGGCATCCATGGCGAGCCGGGCGTCGAGCGCATCGCGCTGCAGAGCGCCGGCTCACTCGTCGCCATCATGGCCGAGCGCCTTGCCGCGCTGCTCGATGCCGGCAGCCGCTACGCGCTGCTGATCAACAATCTCGGATCGGTGCCGCCGCTCGAAATGTCGCTGATCGCCAATGCGGTGCTCGCCTCGCCGCTGGCGAGGCGAAGATCTCGCCGGAGACAGCCGCCGTCAGCATGCCGGCGCCGACGAAGCCGGCGTGCGAGGGTTCATGTCCGGCGCCGCCGCCGGAAACGACGGCAACCTTCGTCTTGTCCCAGTCGGCGCGCAGCACGACCTTGATCTCGGGATAGCCGTCGAGCCGCGCCAGCGTGCCCGAGCCGGCGGTCGCAAGAAAGCCGTCCAGCGCTTCGGTGACGATCGAGTCCTTGCGGTTGAAAAAGTGCTTCATGGATTCGTCCAGTCCGTATCTGCGGTCGTCAATCGGTGTGTGATGGGTGCGCGGTCCGCCTACATCAGTCTTTGCCCGTCCGAGCCGAAATAAAGCGGCGAGCGGTAGCGGATCGTCACCCTGTCCCCCTTTTCGAGCGCCGTGTCGGGGTCGGTCAGTGTCACCAGCTTCCTTGTCCCCACCGTCACATGCAGATGGTTCTGGTCGCCGAGATGCTCGACCCAGTCGACGACGCCGTCGGCATGGCCGTTCGCGGCCTTCTCGATCGACAGGTGTTCGGTGCGCGCGCCGATCGTCCTGGTACCGGTTGGCGCGCCGCCATCCGGCAGCAGCCCTGCAGGCAGAAGGTTGATCGCCGGCTGCCCCAGGCGGGCCGCGACATGAAGGTTTGCCGGCTCGGAATAGATGGCGCGCGGCGTGCCGATCTGCACCAGCACGCCTTCGGCCAGGATGCCGATGCGGTCGGCCATGGTCATTGCCTCGATCTGGTCGTGCGTGACATAGAGCATGGTGGCGCCGAGTTCGGACTGGATGCGCTTCAGCTCGAGCCTGAGATCCGCGCGCAGCTTGGCATCGAGCGAAGACAGCGGCTCGTCCATCAAATAGATGGACGGCTTGCGCACCAGCGCCCGGCCGATGGCGACGCGCTGCATCTCGCCGCCGGAGAGCTTGGTCGAGCGGCTGTCGAGCTTGTGGTGGATACGCACCAGCCTGGCCACCTCCTCGACGCGGCGTCGCACCGCGTCCTCGCTGAGCTTGCGGGCCGGCGAGCGCAGCGGGAAGGCGAGGTTGTCGAAGACTGAGAGGTGCGGATAGAGCGAATATTGCTGGAAGACGAAGGCCGTGTCGCGCTCGGCCGGCGACAGCACCGTGGCGTCGCGGCCGGCGATGTGGATCGTGCCGCTATCCGGCCGCTCCAGCCCGGCGATCAGCCTGAGCGTCGTCGTCTTGCCGGCGCCGGTCGGGCCGAGCAGCACGACGAACTCGCCGTCCTTGATCTGCAGGTCGAGATTGTCGACGGCGACGGTCTCGCCAAAACTCTTGCTCACGCCCTTGATGTGCACGTCAGCCATGGCGCGCCTCCGCTGCCTTGTCATACATGGCGGTCTTCACCGCGCGGCCGGTGCCCTTCTCGAACAGCGACAGCCGAGCGCTGCTGAGCGACAGGCCGACCGGCTCGCCCGGATTGAGCCGGATCTCGGCCGGCACCCGCGCCTTGATGATGCCGTCCGCCGTCTCCACCGCCACGATTTGCGTGGTGCCGAGATATTCGGTGCCGTAGATGGCGCCGCGCAATTTCGAGGCGTCGTCGAAGCGGATGTGCTCGGGACGGATGCCCAGCGCCATGTCGGCCGGTGCGATGTCCTCGCGCACCTCCGGCACGGCGACCTTGGCGCCCTGCACGAGAATCTCCTTCGCGCCCCTGGCCAGTCCGCCGCCGAACTTGAGGAAATTCATCGGCGGCGAGCCGATGAACTCGGCGACGTACATCGTCGCCGGGCGGTCGTAGATCTCGCGCGGGGTTCCGAACTGCTCGATGATGCCGTGGTTCATCACGGCGATCTTGTCGGCCATCGACATCGCTTCCATCTGGTCGTGCGTGACGTAGACGGTGGTGGCGTGGATGCGGCTGTGCAGCTCGCGCAGTTCATGCACCATCAGATCGCGGAACTCGGTATCGAGGGTGCCGAGCGGCTCGTCCATCAGGAAGCATTTCGGCCGCCGCACGATGGCGCGGCCGAGCGCGACGCGCTGGCGGTCGCCGCCGGCAAGGCCGGAGACCGATTTGTTAAGCAAATGATCGATGCGGAGCAGCTTCGCCGTCTCCTCCACCCGCTGGCGGATCTCGGCCGACGGCATGCCTTGCGCCAAGAGCGGGAAGCCGATGTTCTTACGCACGTTCATGTGCGGGTAGAGTGCGAAGAGCTGGAAGACGAAGGCGATGTCGCGCTCCCGCGCCCGGCGCATCGTGACGTCCTCGCCGCCGAGCAGGATCTTGCCGCCGGTCGGCAACTCAAGCCCGGCGATCATGCGCAAGGTAGTGGTCTTGCCGCAGCCCGACGGTCCGAGCATGACGAAGAACTCGCCGTCCTCGACGACGAAGTTGGAATCCTGCACGGCGACGAAATCGCCGAAGGCTTTCCTAAGATGTTGGACGCGGATTTCGGCCATCGTCCTACTCCGGGAATTTCGAGACGATGATGAACATCAAGGTGCCTGCAAGCATGGTGATGAAGGAATAGGTGTAGAGCGACAGCGCGAAGGGCTGGAACAGCATCAGGAAGCCGATGGCGATAATAGCGGTGGCGATGTTCTCCAGCAGGCCGCGCCTTGCCCAGCGAGGCCATGAGGAGCGCTTGGAGACAACAGTGCGGCTCATGCGACACCGCCTTCCTTCTCCCCGTTCACGGGGAGAAGGTGGCCCGAAGGGTCGGATGAGGGGCGGCGCAAACGCCCCTCATTGAGACATATGTCGGCGCTGGCCCTCATCTGCCTGCCAGCATCTTCTCCCCGTGAACGGGGAGAAGGGACGCTGCCCCAGCGCTGGTTCCACACTTGCTGACTGTTCATCATTTGCGCACCGCGCCGAAGGTGATGCCGCGCAAGAGCTGCTTGCGGAGCAGGATGGTGAAGACCAGGATCGGCACCAGGAAGATCGTCGTGCCCGCGGCCACCGCCGGCCAGTCCTGGCCGCCCTCGCCGATGATGGTCGGGATGAAGGGCGGCGCGGTCTGTGCCGTGCCGGAGGTCAGGAGCGCGGCAAACGCGTACTCGTTCCAGGCGAAGATCAGGCAGAAGATGGCGGTCGCGGCGATGCCGGTGGTCGCCTGCGGCAGCACGGTGCGCCAGAAGGCTTGCAGCCTGGTATAGCCGTCGATCATCGCCGCTTCTTCATACTCGCGCGGGATCTCGTCGATGAAGCCCTTGAGCAGCCACACGGCGAGCGAGACGTTGACCGCGGTGTAGAGCAGGATCATGCCGAGCGCGGTGTCGGAGAGGCCGATCTCGCGGTACATCAGGTAGATCGGGATGGCGACCGCGATCGGCGGCATGAAGCGCGTCGACAGGATGAAGAACAGAAGGTCGTCGGCGAGCGGCACCTTGAAGCGCGAGAAGCCGTAGGCCGACAGCGTGCCGAGGAACACCGCGCAGAAGGTCGAGCCGAAGGCGATGATCAGCGAATTGACGAAGCGCGGCAAGAAGTTCGACGGCCCCGCGATCACCATGTTGCGCTTGCGCACCGTCTCGTCGCAGAAGCCGGTCGCCGGTCCGAGCGAGTTGATGTATTCCGGCGTCTGCCGGGTGCGCGTCGTGAACAGGTTGCAATACCCCTCGATGCTCGGCTGGAACACGATCTTCGGCGGATAGGCGATCGAATCCGGCGGCGTCTTGAAGCTGGTGGCGAAGATCCACAGCAGCGGCACGATCGAGATCAGCGCATAGGCGACGATGATCGTGCCGGCGACCAGCTTCGAATTCGCCGAGGGCGCGACGACGGAATGGGCTGATGTCAGGCTCATCTCTGCTTCACCTTGTTGAGCGCCTTGACGTAGATGTTGGCCAGGCCAAACACGGCGACGAACAGGATGATGGCGAAGGCCGAGGAATAGCCGGTGCGCCAGCTCTCGAAGGCCTGCCGCTTCAGCGTGATCGACGCGACCTCGGTGGTCGAGCCCGGCCCGCCGCCAGTCAAGAGATTGACCATGTCGAACATCTTGAAGTTCTCGATGC
>NZ_RZOI01000515.1:0-4499 GCF_004022645.1 Mesorhizobium sp. M4A.F.Ca.ET.020.02.1.1
GGCTTCGACCGTGCTCGAAAGCGGAATCACCATCGGCGCGCTCGCCGCCGTCAACCCAACCGGCTCCGTCACGGTGGGCAGGACCCGCTACTTCTGGTCAGCACCCTTCGAGATCGGCGACGAGTTCGGCGGTCTCGGCTATCCTTCGCCGATGCCCGCCGACGCAAGGAAGATCCTGTTGAAATACCGCGACAAGCAGTTCGGCGGCCAAGGGGATGCTGGCGGCAACACCACCATTGCCGTCATCGCCACCGATGCCATTCTGACCAAGGCCGGCGCCAAGCGACTGGCGATTTCGGCGCATGACGGCTTCGCGCGCGCCATCTGGCCGGCGCATACGCCTGCCGACGGCGATCTGGTCTTCGCACTGGCGACCGGCAAGAGCGGCATCGAGCTCACCGCCGACGCGGCCATCGATCTCTACGCTACCGCCGGCGCCACCATGGCGCGCGCGATCAGCCGCGGCGTCCACGCCGCGACGCCGGCTTCGGGCGATCTGTTTCCAGTCTGGTCGTCGCGCTGACTGAGGCCTGGTGGATCAGGTGGGATCGGACTTTTCTTCCTCGAAGCTCACCGCGACATCCGAATTGGCCGACAGCCAAACTTTCTCGCCCTCAACCTCGGCTACCAGGCTCAAGGGAATATAGTGGTGATGCCCTCTGTGGGAGCCCTGACCGCTGTCAGCCTTGGTCAGCTTGATCCGCTTCCCCTCGATCTCTTCGACAGTGCCGACATGTACGCCGTCGGCACCGACGACTTCCATATGCCCGCGAATTTTGCTCGTGTCGGTCATGGTGATCCTCCGCTGAAGCTGCCGACAATAACAATCGACGGCCAGATTGGATGCATCGCGGCTGTACGGCACGTCCTGTTCATCATGACATGATAGGCATGATCCAATCCTGCCGGCTGGAGCGACAAGTCCATGCGAATTCCCGTTCTGATTTGCACATGGCTGCTCGCTCAGCTCGCCACCGTCGCCACGGCCGGCGCAGGCGACGTCGCCGAGCTGGAAATCCTTGGCTTCAGCAAGGATGGCGGCGTCTTTGCCTTCGAGGAATATGGCGTGCAGGACGGGTCCGGATATCCCTACGCCAGCCGCTATTACATCGACACCGTCACCGACTCATTCCTCAAGGGAACGCCGATCCGGGTTCGTCTCGACGACGAGGCGGCAACGCTCGATGCGGCGCGGCTGCAGGCCCGCCAGAAAGGCGAGGCCATCGTCAGCCAGGCCGAGCTGGCGGCCAGTCGCGGCATCACGGCCGGTTTCAGCCCGGTGACCGAGCTTTCCAGCGATCCGTTCCGCATGGTGGTCAATCCGCGCCCGATCTTTTCTCCGGTCGACGATCCGCTCGAGTTCCGCTTGGACGAAATCCCGATGAACGACACCGAAGGTTGCCAGAGCCAGGGCGAGATCAACGGCTTTCGCCTGCTGCGCATTGTGGCCAAGGATGGCGGCAAGACCGAACTTCTGCACGAAGACAAGTCGATCCCCAAAAGTCGCGGCTGTCCGAACGGCTACCGGATCGGCGCGGTGCAGACGTTCTCGATGCAGGGGTTGAGCGCCTATGCCGTGCTGATCGCGGTTCGGCAATACGGCTTCGAGGGGCCGGATTTCCGCTGGATCGCCGTGACAGGCCGCCTGTGACACCGATTTCGCAACCCACGGCTCGCGGTCGCATCGGCAACCATTTCCGGGCCGCCCTGCCCCCCGCTCGCACCGCGTTTGTCGGCGCCCTGCTCTGGGGTCTGACGATGGGCGCCAGCGCGCTCGTCAATCTCCTCCTCTATGACTGGGAAACGCCGGCAAAGATCCGCTTCGTCACGCTGCTCTATGCCGCCGGTGGCGCGCTCGCCTTCCCGGTCGGCCTGTTCCTGGCGCGCCTCGTATCGCGCGGGCGGCACTGGGAGGTCGCGTTCGCTGCCGCTTTCGTTGCGCTGCTGGCCGCGACGCTCGCATTCACCGGCGCCCTGTTCGCGCTGCAATACCGCTCCTACTATGCCGAATGGCATGCGCCGGCCTTCACGATCCGGTGGGCGTTCGAATTCGTGTTCACGGTGCTGACCGCGCTGCACCAGTTCGTCGTGCTCGGCGTCCGGCTCTATTTTCCATCAGGATTCATCGGGCTCGCCGCCGCCAGCATCTGGTTTGCGCGGCAGCGGCGTTGAGCATTCTGTCCGCCTCTGTTAGGAGGCGGACATCAAGCTTCCCGAAGTCAGGACCGATTGATGATCCCTCGCTATTCCCGGCCGGAAATGGTCGCCATCTGGTCGCCAGAGACCCGTTTCCGCATCTGGTTCGAGATCGAGGCGCATGCCTGCGATGCGCTGGCCGAGCTCGGCGTCATCCCCAAGGAGGCGGCAAATGCCATCTGGGAAAAAGGCGGCGTCGCGAAATTCGACGTCGACAGGATCGACGAGATCGAGCGCGTCACCAAGCATGACGTGATCGCCTTCCTCACCCATCTCGCCGAATTCGTTGGGCCTGATGCCCGTTTTATCCATCAGGGCATGACCTCGTCCGACGTGCTCGACACCTGCCTTGCCGTGCAGCTCACCCGCGCCAGCGACATCTTGCTCGCCGACATCGACGCGCTGCTCGCGGCGCTCAAGCGCCGCGCCTTCGAACACAAGGACACCGTCACCATTGGCCGCAGCCACGGCATCCATGCCGAGCCGACCACGTTCGGCGTCAAGCTGGCGCAGGCCTATGCCGAGTTCTCGCGCTGCCGCGAGCGGCTGGTGCACGCGCGGGAAGACATCGCGACCTGCGCCATCTCGGGCGCGGTCGGCACCTTCGCCAACATCGAGCCCTATGTCGAAGAGCATGTGGCGAAGAAGCTCGGGCTGAAGCCGGAGCCGGTCTCGACGCAGGTGATCCCGCGCGACCGCCACGCCATGTTTTTCGCCACGCTCGGCGTCATCGCCTCGTCGGTTGAGCGGCTGGCGATCGAAATCCGCCACCTGCAGCGCACTGAGGTGCTGGAAGCGGAAGAGTATTTCTCGCCGGGGCAGAAGGGCTCGTCGGCGATGCCGCACAAGCGCAATCCGGTGCTGACCGAAAACCTCACCGGCCTTGCCCGCATGGTGCGCTCCTTCGCCATGCCGGCGATGGAGAACGTGGCGCTCTGGCACGAGCGCGATATCTCTCACTCCTCGGTGGAACGCATGATTGGACCGGACGCCACCGTGACGCTGGATTTCGCGCTGTCGCGGCTCACCGGCGTCGTCGACAAGCTGCTCGTCTATCCCGACAACATGCTCAAGAACATGAACAAGTTCCGCGGCCTTGTGCATTCGCAGCGCATGCTTCTCGCGCTGACGCAGGCCGGCGTGTCACGCGAGGACGCCTACCGGCTGGTGCAACGCAACGCCATGAAGGTATGGGAACAAGGCGCTGATTTCCTTGATGAACTTCTTGCCGACAAGGAAGTGACGGCGGCATTGCCGGAAGCCGAAATCCGTGAGAAATTCGACCTCGGCTACCACACCAAGCATGTCGACACGATCTTCAAGCGGGTGTTTGGGGAAGCGTAGCCTTTCCTTCTCCCCGTTCACGGGGAGAAGGTGCCCGAAGGGCGGATGAGGGGCGGCGCCGACTTCGGCGATGACTGTACTCGCCACGTCCAGGTCCGGGGGAGACAAACTCGCAAAACTGGCGCTGCCCCTCATTGCCCTGCCGGGCATTTCTCCCCGTATAGTGACGGGGAGAAAAAGAGCTGTGCCGACGTTGGATCACGCCTTGCCGGGAATGGTCCTGATCACCGTGCCCCACGGATCCTCGCGGGTCGTCTCGCCGGTCACATTGTCCGAGCGCATTTCGACCCACGCTAGGCCCGAACGTGCCGGATCGCGGCGGCCGGCGCCGGCGCTGCGCCAGGCATTGGCGCCAATGTGGTGGTGGTAGCCACCCGACGACAGGAACACCGCCTGGCCGCCATATCTCGCCACCGTGTCGAAGCCGAACTGGTCATGCCAAAAGGCCTCAGCGTCCTCCGGCCGGCCGACGCGCAGATGGACGTGGCCGACGATGGTGTTTTCCGGCGCGCCCTGCCAGCCGGCGTCATCGGCCGGCACACTGGCGACGACAGCCGGAAGGTTCAGACGCTCGGTCGCCATGGCGATCTTGTCGCCGATCCACTTCCAGTCCTGCGGACGGCGGTCAGAATAGATCTCGATGCCGTTGCCCTCGGGATCGGTCATATAGAGGGCCTCGCTGACCAGATGGTCCGACGCGCCCTCGATGGCGATCCTGTTGGCGGCGGCATGATTGATCCAGCGGCCGAGATCGGCACGGCTGGGCAGCAGGAAGGCGGTGTGGAACAGGCCGGCGCTGCGCGGATCGTCAGGCTTTGCCGCGGCGTCGGGCTCGATGACCAGCAGGGGCCGGTTGGCGGCGCCGAGCGTGATCACGCCATCGGCGCGCCTCAGTTCCTGCAGACCGACAACGGCGCGGTAATAGCCGGCGAGGCTTTCGGCATCGCGCGCCCTCAGGC
>NZ_RZOI01000516.1:0-4497 GCF_004022645.1 Mesorhizobium sp. M4A.F.Ca.ET.020.02.1.1
GCGCACCACGTTGCGGTTGCGGATCTCGACCTTGCCTTCATAGGAGGCTTCGAGGAACGAAGAGTCCACCACCTGTGCCGTGCCGCCCATGTGGAAGGTACGCATGGTGAGCTGCGTGCCCGGCTCGCCGATCGACTGCGCCGCGATGACACCGACGGCCTCGCCCTGGTTGACAGGGGTGCCGCGGGCGAGGTCGCGTCCGTAGCAGACCGCGCAGACGCCGGTCCTGACCTCGCAGGTCAGCGCCGAGCGGATGCGCACCGACTGCACGCCGGCCTTCTCGATCTGCTCAACGTCGCGTTCGTCCATCAGCTTGCCGGCCTTGACCAGCACTTCGCCGGAGACCGGATGGTTGATGTCGTCGAGCGCCGTGCGGCCGAGCACGCGCTGGCCGATCGAAGCGACGATCTGGCCGGCATCGACGATCGGCTGCATGGTGAGGCCCTTGTCGGTGCCGCAGTCGAGCGAGTTGACGATGCAGTCCTGCGCCACGTCGACGAGACGACGGGTGAGGTAACCCGAGTTCGCCGTCTTCAGAGCGGTGTCGGCTAGACCCTTGCGGGCGCCGTGGGTCGAGTTGAAGTACTCGAGCACGGTGAGGCCTTCCTTGAAGTTCGAGATGATCGGCGTCTCGATGATTTCGCCCGACGGCTTTGCCATCAGGCCGCGCATGCCGGCGAGCTGGCGCATCTGGGTGGGCGAACCGCGCGCACCCGAATGCGACATCATGTAAATCGAGTTCATCGGCTTCTGACGGCCGTTGTCCTCGAACTCGACGGCCTTGATGCGGGCCATCATCTCGTCGGCGACCTTTTCCGAGCACTTGGCCCAGGCATCGACGACCTTGTTGTACTTCTCGCCCTGGGTGATCAGGCCGTCATTGTACTGCTGCTCGTATTCCTTGGCCAAAGCCTCGGTCTCGGACACCAGCTTGATCTTGGTGTCCGGGATCAGCATGTCGTCCTTGCCGAACGAGATGCCGGCGCGGCAGGCATGCGCGAAGCCGAGCGCCATGATGCGATCGCAGAAAATGACCGTCTCCTTCTGACCGCAATGGCGGTAGACGGTGTCGATCATCTTGGAGATGTTCTTCTTGGTCATCTCCTGGTTGGCGGTCTCGTAGGGCACGTTGACGTTCTTCGGCAGCAGCTCGCCGATGATCATGCGGCCGGGCGTGGTGTCATAGATCTTCGACACGACATTGCCTTCGGCATCGACCGAGCGGAAGCGGCCTTTGATCTTGGCGTGCAGCGTCACCGCCTTGGTCTCCAGCGCGTGCTGGAGCTCGCCCATGTCGGCGAACACCATGCCCTCGCCCGGCTCGTTCTGGTTGACGATCGAGAGATAGTAGAGACCGAGAACCATGTCCTGCGACGGCACGATGATCGGCGCGCCGGAAGCCGGGTGCAGGATGTTGTTGGTCGACATCATCAGCACGCGGGCTTCGAGCTGCGCTTCCAGCGACAGCGGAACGTGAACGGCCATCTGGTCGCCGTCGAAGTCGGCGTTGAAGGCCGTGCAGACCAGCGGATGCAGCTGGATCGCCTTGCCTTCGATCAGGGTCGGCTCGAACGCCTGGATGCCGAGGCGGTGCAGCGTCGGAGCGCGGTTCAACAGCACCGGATGCTCGCGGATGACCTCGTCCAGGATATCCCAGACTTCCGGACGCTCCTTCTCCACCAGCTTCTTGGCCTGCTTGACGGTCGAGGAGAAACCCTTGGCGTCGAGGCGGGCGTAGATGAAGGGCTTGAACAGTTCGAGCGCCATCTTCTTCGGCAGGCCGCACTGATGCAGCTTGAGCTCCGGGCCGGTCACGATGACCGAGCGGCCGGAATAGTCGACGCGCTTGCCGAGCAGGTTCTGGCGGAACCGGCCCTGCTTGCCCTTCAGCATGTCGGACAGCGACTTCAGCGGACGCTTGTTGGCGCCGGTGATGACGCGGCCGCGGCGGCCGTTGTCGAACAGGGCATCGACCGCTTCCTGCAGCATGCGCTTTTCATTGCGCACGATGATGCCGGGCGCACGCAGCTCGATCAGCCGCTTGAGGCGGTTGTTGCGGTTGATGACGCGGCGATAGAGATCGTTGAGGTCGGACGTCGCGAAACGGCCGCCGTCCAGCGGGACGAGCGGGCGCAGGTCCGGCGGGATCACCGGAACCACTTTCATGATCATCCATTCCGGACGGTTGCCCGACTCCATGAAGTTCTCGACGACCTTGAGCCGCTTCAGGAACTTCTTCTGCTTGAGTTCGGAGGTGGTCGAAGCTAGTTCCGAACGCAGGTCGCCGGCGATCTTCTCCAGATCCATGCCTGCCAGCAGGTCGTGAATGGCCTCTGCGCCGATCATGGCGGTGAACGAATCCTCGCCATATTCGTCGACGGCGATCATGTACTCTTCCTCGCTGAGCAGCTGGTGCTCCTTCAGCGCGGTCAGGCCAGGCTCGGTGACGATGTAGTTCTCGAAGTAGAGGACGCGCTCGATGTCCTTCAGCGTCATGTCGAGCAGCGTGCCAATGCGCGAGGGCAGCGACTTCAGGAACCAGATATGGGCGACGGGCGCGGCGAGCTCGATATGGCCCATGCGCTCGCGGCGCACGCGCGACAGCGTGACTTCGACGCCGCACTTCTCGCAGATGACGCCCTTGTACTTCATGCGCTTGTACTTGCCGCACAGGCATTCATAGTCCTTGATCGGACCGAAAATGCGCGCGCAGAACAGGCCGTCACGCTCCGGCTTGAAGGTGCGGTAGTTGATGGTCTCCGGCTTCTTGATCTCGCCGAACGACCAGGACAGAATCTTCTCAGGGCTGGCGAGCGATATCCGGATGGAATCGAACACCTGCGCCGGCGCCTGGGGGTTGAAGAGATTCATGACCTCTTGGTTCATGCCGTTCTCCTTTTCGGGGTCCTCGAAAACCCCTTGCATCTAACGCGGGCCGAATGCCCGCAGACTGGTCGGCCCACCGGCCGAGGAATTTGATCGGCGCGCCGCGACCTTGCGCGGCGCGCCATAGCCTTACTCGGCAGCGTCGGGCAGCTGCACCGGCGCGTCGTCGAACTTGGTGTTCTCCAGTTCGACATTGAGGCCGAGCGACCGCATCTCCTTGACGAGAACGTTGAAGCTCTCGGGGATACCGGCCTCGAACGTGTCGTCGCCTCTGACGATCGCTTCATAGACCTTGGTGCGTCCGGCGACGTCGTCCGACTTCACCGTCAGCATCTCTTGCAGCGTGTAGGCGGCGCCATAGGCTTCCAGCGCCCAGACCTCCATTTCGCCGAAGCGCTGGCCGCCGAACTGCGCCTTGCCGCCCAGCGGCTGCTGGGTGACCAGCGAGTATGGACCGATCGAACGCGCGTGGATCTTGTCGTCCACCAGGTGGTGAAGCTTGAGCATGTAGATGTAGCCCATCGTCACCTTGCGATCGAACGGCTCGCCGGTGCGGCCGTCATAGAGCTGCGACTGACCGCTGGTGTGCAGGCCAGCCTGCTCCAGCATGGTGTTGATGTCGGCCTCATGCGCGCCGTCGAACACCGGGGTCGCGATGGAGACGCCACGGCGCATCTGCTCGCTCAGGCGAATGATGCTCTCGTCGTCATACTCGCGGATCGGCTCGTTGCGGTCGTTGGAAGGCATGAAGCTTTCCAGCGTCTTGCGCAGCGGCTTGATGTCGCCACCCGCCTTGTACGCGTCGATCAGCTCGCCGATCTTCCTGCCCATGCCGGCGCAAGCCCAGCCCAGATGCGTCTCCAGGATCTGGCCGACGTTCATGCGGCTGGGCACACCCAGCGGGTTGAGCACGATATCGGCATGCGTGCCGTCCTCGAGGAACGGCATGTCCTCGACCGGAACAATACGCGACACGACACCCTTGTTGCCGTGACGGCCGGCCATCTTGTCGCCCGGCTGCATCTTGCGCTTCACCGCCACGAAGACCTTGACCATCTTCATGACGCCCGGAGGCATCTCGTCGCCGCGCTGCACCTTCTCGACCTTGTCCATGAAGCGCTGCTCGAGCGCCTTCTTGGAGTCGTCGTACTGGCCGCGCAGGGCTTCCAGTTCGCTCTGGAGCTTTTCGTTCTCCACCGCGAACTGCCACCACTGCGAGCGCGGATACTCGTCAAGCGTGTCCTTCGACAGTTTCGAGCCCTTCTTGAAGCCCTTCGGCCCGGCGATCGCATCCTTGCCGACAAGCATGTCGGATAGGCGCGAATAGACGTTGCGATCGAGGATCGCCTGCTCGTCGTCGCGGTCCTTGGCCAGGCGCTCGATCTCCTCGCGCTCGATCGCCATGGCGCGCTCGTCCTTCTCCACGCCGTGGCGGTTGAAGACGCGCACTTCGACAACCGTGCCGAAGGTCCCCGGAGGCATGCGCATCGAAGTGTCGCGCACGTCGGAAGCCTTTTCACCGAAGATGGCGCGCAAGAGCTTCTCTTCCGGCGTCATCGGGCTTTCGCCCTTCGGCGTGATCTTGCCGACCAGGATGTCGCCCGGCTGCAC
>NZ_RZOI01000517.1:0-4491 GCF_004022645.1 Mesorhizobium sp. M4A.F.Ca.ET.020.02.1.1
CCAGAACCCTGCCCGGCATCGGGTTCCTTGCTGATGCATATCGTTGTCCCAAAACCGCTGCGCACTTTTGGGCGACATGCATTTACAGGATGAATCTGGACAAATCCGTGTTCCTCGAGAGGTCGCCGACATGCTTTTGCACATAGGCGGAGTCGATGGTGACGGTCGTACCGTTGCGGTCCGGCGCGTCGTAGGAGATCTCGTCCAGCACCCGCTCCATCACCGTCTGCAGGCGTCTTGCGCCGATATTCTCGACGCTGGCGTTGAGATCGACGGCAATGCCGGCCAGCGAATCGATGGCGTCGTCGGTGAAGGCCAGTTCGACCCCTTCCGTCTTCATCAGCGCGACGTACTGCTTGATCAGGCTCGCCTCTGTCTCGGTGAGGATGCGGACGAAGTCCTCCTTCTCCAGCGCGCGCAGCTCGACGCGGATCGGCAGGCGGCCCTGCAGTTCCGGCAACAGATCGGACGGCTTCGACACATGGAAGGCGCCCGACGCGATGAACAGGATATGGTCGGTCTTCACCGGGCCGTACTTCGTCGCCACCGTCGTGCCTTCGACCAGCGGCAGCAGGTCGCGCTGCACGCCTTCGCGCGAAGGCCCGCCCGAAATGTCGCTCCTGGCCGCGATCTTGTCGATCTCATCGAGGAAGACGATGCCGTCATTTTCCGTGGCGTCGAGAGCGCGGCGGATCACCTCGTCCTGGTCGAGTAATTTGTCGGACTCGTCATTGACCAGCAGCGCGTAGGAATCGCGCACCGTGGTCTTGCGGCTCTTGGTCTTGCGGCCGCCCATCGCCTTCGACAGCATGTCGTTGATGTTGAGCACGCCGATATTGCCGCCCGGCATGCCTGGGATCTCGAAGCCCGGCATGCCGCCGGTGCCGGTGTCGGCGACTTCGATCTCGATCTCCTTGTCGTCGAGCTCGCCGTCGCGCAGCTTCTTGCGGAAGGAGTCGCGCGTCGACGGGCTCGCCGTCTTGCCGACCAGGGCCTCCAGCACGCGTTCTTCGGCATTGATCTGGGCGCGCGCCGCGACGTCCTCGCGCATCTTCTCGCGCGCCAGGCCGATGGCAACCTCGACCAGGTCGCGCACGATCTGCTCAACGTCGCGGCCGACATAGCCGACCTCGGTGAACTTGGTCGCCTCGACCTTGACGAAGGGCGCGCCGGCGAGGCGGGCCAGGCGGCGCGAGATCTCGGTCTTGCCGACTCCGGTCGGGCCAATCATCAGGATGTTCTTCGGCATCACCTCCTCGCGCATCTGGCCTTGCAGCTGCTGGCGGCGCCAGCGGTTGCGGAGCGCAATGGCCACGGCGCGCTTGGCGTCCTTCTGGCCGATGATGAAGCGGTCGAGTTCCGAAACGATTTCGCGGGGAGAGAAGGTGCTCATGTCACTAAATTCCACTTTGCCACTGCTTGATGGACTCGAACGGATGCAGCAGCATGATCACGTTGAGCGTCAGATTGTCCCGGATGATGTAGCCCGTACCGAGCTCGAAGATGAGGGCCAGGGCAACGACCACCCATATAGGAAGCTTTCGCGCCATCACAAATCCCAGCACCATGGCCAACGTGTCCGATACCGAGTTGATGATGCTGTCGCCGTAATAGTCGAGCGAAATCGTGCCGGCGCGGTAACGCTCGATGATGAAGGGGCTGTTCTCCAGAAGCTCCCAGCCACCTTCGATGAGGACGGCGAAGGCGAGCCTCAGCCCGATCGGCGAACGCGGAAAGAGGAACCGCGCCAGCGCATAGAACAGGAAGCCATGGATGATGTGCGATGGCGTGTACCAGTCCGAGATGTGCTGGGAGTTCTCCGAGCTTTGCACCACCCCGTGCCAGAGCTTGACATAGCCGCAGGTGCAGATCGGCGGATGGCCCATGCAGTAAAGCGCGCCGGCCTGGAAGATCAGCAAAGCCAGCATGAGCAGAAGCCCCATGCGCCAGCTGTCCTCATAGGCCGAAAGCGTCTTGTCCTCGCCGGATGCGTTCATCTGGTTCAGTCCCCCTCTTCCGTGTCGCCTTGCGCCGCGTCGACGGCCATCAGCACGACATCCCCGTATTGCGACTGCCTGCGGCCGATCGGCCTGAAACCCGCCTTCTCATAGGCGCGGATGGCGCGCGCGTTCCGCGGATGCGGATCGATGATGACGCGCGGCGCCCCTTCCTCGAAAAGCTGCTCGACGAACTGCCGCACGATCGCCGTGCCGTGGCCGACGCCGACCAGCTGCGCCAGGCCGATCGACAGGTCGATACCCAGCGTGCCGAACGGCTGGTCGGCATAGGGATGATCGTCCTCCAGATGCGGATCGTAGCTCTGCAGGTAGGCGATCGGCCGGCCGTCGAGCTCGACGATCAGCGGCTCGACCGAAACCGAGTCGATGTGCTCGCGGATTTCGGCGGTCTCTTGTTCCGGATCGTCCCACCATTCGGCGACATGCGGCTCGGCCAGCCAGCCGGCGATCATCGGCAGGTCTTTTTCGGTCACCGGCCGAAAATCGTAAACGTGCTCTTGTTGGACCATGATCTTATCCGAAAACCGGGTCCCACTTTTCGGGATCATGGTCGATTGCCTCAGGCGGCATCGAGCGTTTCGACAACGAAGTTGCTGTTGGTATAGACGCAGATGTCGGCCGCGATCTGCATCGCCTTGCGGGCGATCTCCTCGGCGTCCTTGTCGGTGTCCATCAGCGCGCGAGCGGCGGCCAGCGCGTAGTTGCCGCCGGAGCCGATGGCCATGACGCCATGTTCGGGCTCGAGCACGTCGCCGGTGCCGGTCAGCGCCAGCGAGACCGACTTGTCGGCGACCAGCATCATGGCTTCCAGCCGGCGCAGGTAGCGGTCGGTGCGCCAGTCCTTGGCGAGCTCGACGCAGGCGCGCGTCAGTTGGTCGGGATATTGCTCGAGCTTGGCTTCGAGCCGCTCCAGAAGGGTGAAGGCATCTGCGGTGGCGCCGGCGAAACCGGCAATGACTTTGCCGCCCGTGCCGATGCGGCGCACCTTCTTGGCATTGCCCTTCATGATGGTCTGGCCAAGGCTGACCTGGCCGTCGCCGGCGATCACAACCTTGCTGCCTTTGCGCACTGTCACGATCGTCGTGGCATGCATGGTCAGTTCATTCGACATTTTCTGCTCCGATTCGCGCCATCCCAATAAGGCGATTGGCGCGGTACGAGGGACTTTGATCGGCCATATGTATGCATGGGGTGGGCGATTGCAAACGACATGCCGGCCAGCCCGATACCCCATGGGAATGGCAACTGGCAATCGCCGGATCATGCTGCTAGAAGGCTCTCGATTTCAAGCATATGGGCGTTTGGGGCCTGTGCGCTCCCGCACGCCATGAACCTCCTGGACAAGGATAGATCATGCCGACGCGTTCCGCCGAAGCCAGCCGCAAGACCAAGGAAACCGACATCTCGGTGTCGGTCCATGTCGACGGCACCGGCAAGTCCGACATTGCGACGGGCGTCGGCTTCTTCGACCACATGCTCGACCAGCTGTCGCGTCATTCGCTGATCGACATGACGGTGAAGGCAAAGGGCGACCTGCACATCGACGACCACCACACGGTCGAGGATACCGGCATCGCGCTCGGCCAGGCGCTGGCCAAGGCGCTCGGCGAGCGGCGCGGCATCATGCGCTATGCCTCGATCGACCTCGCCATGGACGAGACACTGACCAGAGCGGCGATCGACGTCTCGGGCCGCCCGTTCCTGGTCTGGAACGTAACCTTCTCGTCGCCCAAGATCGGCACGTTCGACACCGAGCTGGTGCGCGAATTCTTCCAGGCGCTGGCGCAGAACGCGGGCGTCACGCTGCACGTGACCAATCACTACGGCGCCAACAACCATCACATCGCCGAGACCTGCTTCAAGGCGGTGGCGCGGGCGCTTCGTTCCGCGCTCGAGCGCGACCCGCGCCAGCCGGACGCCGTACCTTCCACCAAAGGTTCTTTGAAGGGGTAGGCGATGGCCTTCTATGTCGTGATGGAGCCGCCGGCGGGCCGCTCAAAGGCCGATGAGACGACCTTCGTGCGCGACGGCTTCACCTGGCTCGGGTTCCTATTCTCACCGCTGTGGCTCGCCTGGCACCGGCTGTGGATCGAGGCGGCGCTGACCTTCGTCGTCATGGCCATCCTGTCGATGCTCGGCGAGAAGCTGGGACTTGCCTGGGCGGGCTCGGCCCTGTCCCTGCTGGTCTCGCTCTATATCGGCCTCGAAGGACAGGGGCTGCGCATCGCGGCGCTACGCCGCCGCGGCTGGCACGAATGGGGCGTCGTCGAAGCCGACAGGCTGGACGGCGCCGAGACGCGTCATGCTTTGGAGGCCGACGTGCCGCCAGACGAGCAGCCGCCCGCCCCGCGCATCGTACCCGACGCCAATCTGGCACGGCCGACGCAGACCGGCATGGCTCTGGGGCTGACCCATACGCCGGGAAGGCCCTGACATGCGGGTCGCGATCATTGACTACGGGTCGGGCAATCTG
>NZ_RZOI01000518.1:0-4482 GCF_004022645.1 Mesorhizobium sp. M4A.F.Ca.ET.020.02.1.1
GTGTCCATACCGAACGGCAGATGACGGTGCTGTTCGTCACGCACCAGCCGGAGGACGCGCGCCGCATCGGCCAGGACATGGTCTTCCTTGACAACCACACGGTCGCCGCGACGGGGACGGCGGCCAACTTCTTCGACGCCTCTGGACCGGACGGCTTTCGGCGCTATGTCGGCATGGATCCAGCCAAGGGGCGTCGCGCCTGAACGACCTCAAGGGATGCGCTTGGGTTCTGTTTTTGAGCAGGTCGTTGCCTCAAAACCACAGCACATTTCCAGGTGACATGCATTGCTGCCGGATCTCGGCATGTTGCCCGGAAGCGGACATAATTTACGCTCAAACCGGGTTCGGGTGATGCAGCGTTTGCTTGCCTTGACTGGAGGAGTATGGCTAGGTCCGCCCATACTGGTCTGGCACAGGCCGTGATTTGCCCGCAAAGATTTGGAAAGGAAGCCGATCTGCCGACCGGCAAGCATAGATTGCTGACGAAGCCGCTGGCGCGACTGCTCGCGCTTGCCGGCCTTGCCGTGGCGCTGGCCAGCTGCCAGATGTTCACGCCGCCGGATGTGCAGGAGTCCGGTTTCCAGCCGTCCGACAAGCCGATCACCGTCGACAATGTTGTCGCCAACTCGAAGCTCGCCGAAATGGCGAAGGCGCAGCATCCGCGCATCCTCGCCACCTATGGCGGCGAATATTCCGATCCCAAGCTCGAGCGCATGGTGGCCAAGGTCGTCGGCAACCTGACGGTGGTGTCGGCCAATCCGACCCAGACCTACCGCATCACCATCCTCAATTCGCCCAACGTCAACGCCTTCGCGCTGCCCGGCGGCTATCTCTATGTAACGCGCGGCCTGCTGGCGCTGGCCAATGATTCGTCCGAGCTCGCCGCCGTCATCGCGCACGAGATGGGCCACGTCACCGCCAATCACGGCCTGCAGCGGCAGCAGCTGGAGGCCGAGGAAGGGCTGGCGACCAAGGTGGTGTCGGATGTGCTGGGCGACAGCCCGACAGCCAAGGCGGCGCTGATCCGCGGCAAGCTGAGGCTCGCGCAGTTCTCGCGCAACCAGGAACTGCAGGCCGACGCCATCGGCATCAAGTCGATCGGCGAGGCCGGCTATGATCCTTACGCCGCCGGCCGCTTCCTGCAGTCGATGTCGGCCTATACCGATTTCCGCTCAATCAGCGGCGCCACCGACGCCAGCCTGGACTTCCTGGCGACTCATCCCAACACGCCGCAGCGGATCGATCTTGCCCAGCGCCTTGCCCGCAACTTCGGCCCGCCGGGCATCGGCACGCGCGACCGCGACGCCTTCCTGGCCGGTATTGACGGGCTGCTCTACGGCGACACGCCGGAAGAGGGCTATGTGCGCGGCCAGACCTTCCTGCATCCGGGCCTCGGCGTGTCGTTCACCGTGCCCGACGGCTTCGTCATCGACAATTCGGCCGCGGCGGTGACGGCGACCGGCCCCGGCGACATGGCGATCCGTTTCGACGGCGTTTCGATCGACAAGTCGCGGGCGCTGACCGACTACATCCGCAGCGGCTGGGTGGCCGGCCTCGATGACGCCAGCGTTCACCAGGAAACCATCAACGGCAACGAGGCGGCGGTGGCGCGCGCCGGCGCCGACGGCTGGCAGTTCGACATCGCGGTCATCCGCGCCGGCGGCCAGGTCTACCGGCTGCTGACGGCGGCACCGGCGGCCAGCACTGCGCTTGAGCCGGTGGCGCGCTCGGTCAGCGGCTCGTTCCGCATCCTGAGCGCGGCCGAGAAGGCGGCGCTGAAGCCACTGCATATCCGCGTCGTCACCGTGCAGGCCGGGCAGACCATGGGCTCGCTCGCCGCTCAGATGGTCGGCGTCGACCGGAAGCTCGACCTGTTCAGGGTGCTCAACGCGCTGTCGCCCGGCGCCGCTGTTTCGACCGGCGACAAGGTCAAGATCGTCACTGATAGGTAAGCCTAGGCAGGCAGGAGTCAGGCGGCTGTCGCCAGGAATTCCGGGTTCTGCTCGACCAGCGCGACTTTCAGCTTTTCCATGGCGCGCGCCTCGATCTGGCGCACGCGTTCCTTGGAAATGCCGAGCGCCTCGCCGAGCGCTTCCAGTGTCGCGCCCTCGTCGGTCAGCCGGCGCTCCTCGATGATCCTCAGCTCGCGCGCATTGAGCGCGCCGAGCGCCGCCTTCAGCCACAGCGAGCGGCGCTCGATGTCGATCGTGTCGCCGACGACCTCGTCCGGCAGGGGATCGTCCGAGATCAGGAAATCCATGCGCTCGGCCGGGCCGGAATCGTCGCCAAGCGGCGCATTGAGCGAGCTGTCGGGCGCGGAGAGGCGCGAATCCATCATCGCCACGTCGGCTTCGGGCACGCCGAGCGCCGCCGACACCTCGCGATAGAGCGAGGCGTTGGAGATCGGCTCGGCGCCATTCGCCAGCCGGGCGCGCAGGCGCCGGAGGTTGAAGAACAGCGCCTTTTGCGCCGAACTGGTGCCGCCGCGCACGATCGACCAGTTGCGCAGGATGTAATCCTGCATCGAGGCTCGGATCCACCAAGTGGCATAGGTCGAGAAACGCACCTCGCGCTCCGGTTCGAAGCGCGCGGCCGCCTCGAGCAGGCCGACATGGCCCTCCTGGATCAGGTCGCCGAGCGGCAGGCCGTAGTGGCGGAACCTCGAGGCCATGGAGATGACCAGCCGCATATGGGCGACGGTGATGCGGTGCAGTGCCTGCTGGTCGTTATCCTCTTTCCAGCGCAAGGCCAGGAGATGCTCCTCCTCGCGCTCCAGATAGGGCGCCTTCATCGCCGCGCGGACCATCGTCCGTCCTGCCGTGTCCTCAATCATGCCGCACTCCCTTGTCCTGACGTCACGGACATTTCGGTGTCCGATCCCTTCAGCGGCGTCAGCAGCGGTTGAAATGGCGGCGCCGCGCCCTACAAAGCCAAGAACGTGCCATGCAGTGGAATGTTCCGCCGCGACGGCCGGACGGCCTTGTGTTGTCTTGGAGACGAGACAAATGGCCGGAGCGGGAGTTGTAGGCCGTTTCTGGTACGAGTTGGAGAATCTCGTTTCTGGAATGCCATATTTTTGAAATCTGGTTCCTTATTTCGCGCATCTCTATCTGTCAGTTTCCGGCTCTTACACCGCGCCGGGGCACCGGCCAAAACGGGATCACAGAAAAATGAAATGGCTTAAATCGCTCATCATCGCCGGAACGCTGCAGGCTCTGGCGGTCACCGCCGGGCATGCCGGCGCCAATCTCGATCAGATCAAGCAGGCCGGCGTCATCAAGGTCGGCACGGAAGGCACCTATGCGCCCTTCACCTATCATGACGCCTCGGGCGCGCTGGTCGGCTTCGACGTCGAAATCGCCAAGGCGGTCGCGGACAAGCTCGGCGTGAAGGTGGAATTCCTCGAAGGCAAGTGGGATGGCCTGATCGCCGGCCTCGACGCCAACCGCTACGACGCCGTCATCAACGAGGTCGGCATCACCGACGCGCGCAAGGCCAAATATGATTTCTCCGATCCCTACATCGCCTCCAAGGCGGTGCTGATCGTGCGCGGTGACGACACCGAGATCAAGACCTTCGCCGACCTCAAGGGCAAGAAGGCGGCGCAGTCGCTGACCTCCAATTACGGCAAGCTCGCCGAGATCAACGGCGCCGAGCTCGTCGGTACCGACGGCTTCGACCAGTCGATCCAGCTTCTGCTCACCGGCCGCGCCGACGCCACCATCAACGACAGCCTGTCCTTCCTCGATTTCAAGAAGCACAAGCCCGACGCCAATGTGAAGATCGCCGCGCAGGAAGAGAACGCCGACTATTCCGGCGTCATCGTGCGCAAGGGCGATCCGGAACTGGTCGCCGCGATCAACAAGGCGCTGGCCGACATCAAGGCGGACGGCACCTACAAGAAGATCGCCGACACCTATTTCGGCCAGGACGTTTCGCAGTAAATCCGCCTGATCGGGCCGCGAATCGGCCCCAGGACATCGGCGGGCCGTCTTTGACGGCTCGCCGATTTTCGCGTGATATGCGCCCGCAGTCTTCGCCGCAGCCGCACGTCGCGACGCGGGCTCTACCGACGCCTGTTCAGGCTGCATCTGGCAAGGAGAGGGCCCCGTGCCGCACTGGCTGCAATTAATGCTGGAATCGCTGCCGACCCTGTTATGGGCGGCGCTGATCTTCACCGTGCCGCTGACGCTTTTGTCGTTCGCCTGCGGCCTCGCCGCCGGGCTGGCCACGGCGCTGCTCAGGCTGTTCGGCCCAAAGCCGCTGGCGGCCGTGGCCCGCTTCTATGTCTGGATATTCCGTGGCACACCGCTCCTGGTGCAGCTGTTCCTGATCTTCTACGGTCTGCCCTCGATCGGCATTCTGCTCGATGCCTTTCCCGCGGCGCTGATCGGCTTCACGCTCAACATCGGCGCCTACACGTCGGAGATCATCCGCGCCGTCATCGGCTCGGTGCCGAAAGGGCAGTGGGAGGCGTCCTAT
>NZ_RZOI01000519.1:0-4462 GCF_004022645.1 Mesorhizobium sp. M4A.F.Ca.ET.020.02.1.1
GGCGGGGGCCGGCCTTGGGGCAGGACTTGCGCTCGGCCAGGCCATGACACAGGGTTTCGGCAACGCCGCGGCTTCGGCATCGCAGGTCCAGGCGGCGCCGGCCCAACCGGCCGAGGACCCGATCCAGCTTCTCGAAAAGCTCGGCGGCCTGCTCGCCAAGGGAATCCTGACGCAGCAGGAATTCGATGCCAAGAAGGCCGAGCTGCTGTCCCGAATCAAGTGAGCCCGCAGGCGGGCTCCGTTTCCCCAGCCCTGCCGGTGCCAAGAGGTCCGGCGCATCCAACTCAGGGTTTTCATGCGCAAGTTCGACTGCCCGTCCTGCGGCGCGGATGTCACCTTCCGGTCGGCGCAATCGGTCTATGCCGTCTGCGCCTATTGCCAGTCTATGGTGGTGCGCACGGATGTCGACGTCAAATCGATCGGGGTGATGGCCGCCCTGCCGGACGACATGAGCCCGTTGCAACTGGGCAGCGGCGGCTATTTCGAGCAGCAGCCCTTCACGCTCATCGGGCGGCTGAAGATTGGCTGGCGCGACGGGTTGTGGAACGAATGGCACCTGCTGACGGCAGACGGCCGGCGCGGCTGGATCGGCGAGGCGCAAGGGTCTTTCTCCATCAGTTTCGAACTGGAGAGGCCTCTGCCGCGCGACGTCGAGGTGACGCTTGACCACTGTCACGGGTTGCTGACAAGCGGCAAGCCCGCCGCCGAGGCAAGGCCCGGCTTTGCCGTGCAACTCGGCGGCACCACGCTGCGCGCGGTCGACATCAAGCTGGCGACCTGCCTGGGATCGGAGGGCGAACTGCCCTTCGCCGCGCCCAAAGGCCGGCGGACAGTCGCGATCGACTGCATCGGCAGGCAGGGCGAGTTCGCCACGCTCGATCATGATGGCCGCGAGGCCCATGCCTATGTCGGCCGCTATGTGGAGTGGGACGCCTTCCGCTTTACCAATTTGCGGCCGCTGGAGGGATGGTGAGCGACCAGCCTTCGATCCTGCCGTCCGCCGAGCCGGCGCCGCCGCCGCGCGCGCCCGGCAGGCCGCGCACCTTCGCCTGCCCGAACTGCGGTGGAGCGGTTACGCTGCGCGCGGCCGGCCAGTCGATCACCGCCACCTGCAGCCAGTGTTCATCAGTGATCGATGTCGCCGACGAGAATCTGCGTATCATAGAGGCGGCACAATCTGCCATGCAGCAGTCCGATATCCCGATCGGTGCCCGTGCCCGGCTCAAGGATATCGAATGGGAAGTCGTCGGCTATATGCGGCGCAGCGACGGGCCTGGCGATTTTCGGTGGACCGAGCACCTGCTGTTCAACCCTTACCACGGCTATCGCTTCCTGGCCGAGGAATACGACCACTGGACCCTGGTGAAGATGCTCAACCGCGACGTGCCGGGCGCGGGCGGCGAGGGCTGGATCGATGCAAATGGGCGCAGCTACCAATTCTTCGGCAAGGGCTTTGCCCGCACCACCTACGTGGCCGGCGAGTTCTTCTGGCGGGCATCGACCTCGGACGTCACCGCGGTAACCGACTATATCGCGCCGCCCTACCGGCTGATGGTGGAGAGGAACGACGAGGAGATCATCGTCTCCGAGGGCGAGTATCTCGATGCGCGCCTCGTCGCCGCCGCCTTCAAGCTGCCGCTGCGCGTGCCTTCGTCCTCCTCAGCCGGCGTCAGCCAGGTCAATCCGTACAAGCCGTCATTCACGATCGTCGCCCTGGCAGTTGTTGCCGCCACGATGCTGCAGGGCACTTTGCTGGCGATCTCGGCAAACGCGCTGGTCAATTCACAAACCTACAATCTGACCGCCGCCGACAAGAACAATACCCTGTCGTCCGGAACGTTCCGGCTGAACAGGAGCGGCAATATCGAGATCGAGACCACCTCCTACCTCAGCAATGACTGGCTCGAGCTCGACATGGCGCTGGTCAACATCGACACCAATCAGAGCTACTCGGTATTTCAGTCACTCGAGCACTACAGCGGAACTGATTCCGATGGTCGCTGGGAGGAGGGAGGCAATCGCGAGACTTCGCTGTTGCCTCCGGTTCCGCCCGGCACCTACAAATTGCTGATCGAGCCCGATGCCGGCCTGTTCTCCAAGCCGTCATCATTGCTTTCGTCCTCGGCGCCCTTGCCGGCGCAGCCCGTCACCATCACCATTAAATACGACGTGCCGGTTTGGTCGAACTACCTGATTGCCATGGCGCTGTTGCTGGCCGTGCCGGCGATCAGCTTGATCAGGCGAATGATGTTTGAGAAATCGCGCTGGGAAAAGGGTGGCGTTGCCGAGTGATGCGAAGGAGAAAGACATGAGCAAGCTGCACATGATCTATGCCACGCTGGTTGTGCTCGGCATGTCGGCGGCCAACTTCAACGGCTATGCCGTGACCGCGATGTTCAACGGCAAGCAGACTGCCAACCGCGACGTCAACGCATATCACAAATAGGAGGCTTCAATGGATGCGACCGGCCTGATCGAATTGAAATTCGTCGTTGCCTCTTTGGTCTATTCGGGCTTGGGCCTCGTCGTCTTCGTCGTCGCCTTCCTGCTGCTTGATCTGCTGACCCCCAGGGTGCAGGTCTGGAAAGAAATCTGCGAGAAGCAGAACCTGGCCCTGGCGATCTTCCTGGGCTCCGTCGCGATCGGCATCGCACTTATCATTGCCTCGGCCATTCACGGCTGACAGGCGATCCTGCGGCGAGTTGGCGTAAGGCGCTTTCGTGGAAATCCTGCTCCTCTTTTCGGCATTCGTCATCGCGACCTGCGGGCTTGTCTACGAATTGATCGCCGGCACGCTGGCGAGCTACCTGCTCGGCGACTCCGTCACGCAGTTCTCCACCATCATTGGCGCCTATCTTTTCGCCATGGGCGTCGGGTCGTGGCTCTCGCGCTATATCGAACGCAACCTGCTCGCCTATTTCGTCCGTATCGAGCTTATGGTCGGGGCGATTGGCGGTTCCTCGGCCGCGGTGCTTTTCATCTTGTTCGACCAGGTCGCCTCCTTCCGCCTCTGGCTCTATTTTCTGGTCGGTGTGATCGGCATCCTGGTCGGCGTCGAAATTCCCCTGCTGCTGCGCATCCTGGAGGGGCGGCTCGCCTTCAAGGACCTGGTCTCCAAAGTCTTCACCTTCGACTATGTCGGCGCGCTGTTTGCCTCGCTGCTCTTCCCGCTGGTGCTGGTGCCGCATCTCGGTCTGATCCGCTCCGCCTTCCTGTTCGGCATCCTCAACACCATGGTGGCGATCTGGATGCTCTATGCCAACAAGGCCGGCATGATACCCCGGCGGGGCGCGCACAGGGCTGCGGCCTGCACCGTGCTGGCACTGCTCGGAGCCGGCTTCATTTCGTCGGAACGCATCCAGTCGATCTCGGAGGCGAGCATCTATCCGGGCACGGTGATCTTCGCCGAATCCACGCCCTACCAACGCATCGTGGTCACCCGCCAGCAGCGCGACATCCGCCTCTTCCTCAATTCGAACCTGCAATTCTCGTCACTGGACGAATACCGCTACCACGAGGCGCTGGTGCATCCGGCGATGAGCGCGCTCAAGGCGCCACGCAAGGTGCTGATCATCGGCGGCGGCGACGGCCTGGCGCTGCGAGAGGTATTGAAATATCCGGCAGTCGAGGCGGTGACCATGGTCGATCTCGACCCGGCCATGACGCGCCTGTTCTCCAGCAACGAGTTGATGAGGGCACTCAATGGCGGCGCCCTGTCCTCGCCCAAGTTGAAACTCATCAATGCCGACGCCTTTCTCTGGCTGCGGGAACAGAAGCCGGCCGATGCGCGCTTCGACGCCGTGATCATCGACCTGCCGGACCCTTCCAACTTCTCGATCGGCAAGCTGTACTCGCTCACCTTCTACCGCCAGCTGAAATCGGCGCTGAACGATGACGGCATCGTAGTGATCCAGAGCACTTCGCCACTCATCGCGCGCAAATCCTTCTGGTGTGTCGACAACACGCTGGCGGCCGCTGGTTACCAGACCGCCGCCTATCATCTCTTCGTGCCGTCCTTCGGCGAGTGGGGTTTCATCATCGGCTCCTTCTCGCCCTATCGGGTGCCAGAGCACCTGCCCGAGGGGCTGCGCTTCCTCGACCTGCCGACCATGAAGGCGATGTTCCAGTTCCCGCCCGACATGGCGCATGTCGCCACCGCCATCCAGCGGCTCGATGACCAGCCGCTGGTGCGCTATTTCGACGAGGAGTGGGGCGATTACCTCATTTATTGAAAGCCGGAGTGGCGGCCTTCAGACCGGCAAGGAACGACCGTCTTTGAACGTGACGCATCCGAAGATGCCTACCGGGCGGTCGGTTTCGCGAACGATGGCCAAGCCATGAGCCGGATCACCCGCAAGCAGTTCCTGGCGCTTGGAGCCGCCTCGCTTGGCCTTGCCGGTTCCGGGCTGGTAGGAAGGGCGTTGTCCAGCGGCGGGGGGGGCGGCCCGGGGCCCCGTGGACT
>NZ_RZOI01000051.1:0-17510 GCF_004022645.1 Mesorhizobium sp. M4A.F.Ca.ET.020.02.1.1
GTCGTGAACCGCCGATATTTAGGGGCGCGCGGGGCACGGCCGTCTCCGATAATCCGCTTCGAGCCAAAAACCGGTGCGATCGTCGAGACCGTGGACGGCGCGGGGTTACCAACGACCGCGAGCCGCCACGTAGGTGAGTGTCCATGTTGCGGCTGGGCACCCAAGAAGGTGGACCTCGAGGCCGGCGTGCTTCGATCGCTCGTCGCGGGTGCGCCCTACTTGATGTCTCAGATCACCCCTGGACTCGTCGGGCACCTATCGCCAAAACCTGACGCTGACGAGCCCTTGCCGCTCGACGGCCGGCAACTGATTACCTTCACCGATGCGCGGCAGGGCACGGCCCGACACGCGGCGAACTTGCAGGTGGCATCGGAGCGCGGCTTCGTCCGAAGCTTTCTCTACCACTTTGTGCAGGATCGTCCCGTGCGGGACGACCAGGCCATCGCCGCGATCGAGGCTAAGCTCAAGCGACTGGCCTCCGACGAGCAGGACGGGATCACTCTCAGCCTCATGGCTGACCTTCGGTTGGCGCGAATCAGGCTCGAAGGGGTCGCCACCCCGAAGGCCTGGCGCCAACTTGTCGATCGACTCGCCGCTGAGCCCACAATCAACCGCTTTCTCTCGAATCTCTGGGTCGAGCGCGAAGAGACTTTCTCCGACCCAGCGCGGCTCGCTGAATTCATGCTATATCGGGAGATCATGCGACGGCCCGTCCGCGCCAACAGCGCTGAGACATTGGGCCTTTTGCGCTTGACCATTCCCGGCCTGGACGAGCCCAACGTGGTCGTTCCGGCTTCCGCAACGCGCTTAGGGTTGAATGCAGACGACTGGCGCGACCTCGTGCGCCTTCTCCTTACGCATTTTGTCCGAACTAACGTCATCCTGGATTTCGACGCTAAACGTTGGATGCGTTGGATTGACCGCCGCCAGAGCCACGTGGAAATGGTACCTTTCGAGCCTGCGCTTCCCTCAAGCCGATACGTCCGCTTCTGGCCACACCCCTACGGTCCAAGACCTTCTCGCGTGGTTCGGATGCTTGTCCAGGCGCTTGGTCTCGATCGCGATGATCCAAGCGTTCGGGATGACTTGAACGAACTTCTGCGGGCAGCATGGTCGACGTTGCAAAGGTTCATGACGGTCAGTCCGAATGGCTTCCGGCTACGGCTCGGCGACATGAATGTCACGCCGATCGAAAGGGCCTTCTGGTGCCCCAACACTCGACGTCTGGTGGACACGACCTTCCGCGGACTAAGCCCATACGACAAGCTCGGTGTGCACCCGAAAGCCGAAGCCGTCGACATGCCGACCCTGCCGTTTCCATGGCGCCGTGATGCCCACGGAGGTCGCGTCTCCGATTCAATTCTCGACGACTGGCTAGCGACCGATGAACGTGTCTCGCTCCTGAGGGCCAAGGGGGCCTGGGGCGATCAGCAGGATCGCGCGGCGAGGTTCTCGCCGTGGCTGCGCGCGGCGGAGCACTCCGCTCAGCAACCGAGTTTCCTGCTCCGCGACTACGAAAACGCCTTCAAATCTGGAAAAGTCAACGTCCTTGGATGCTCGACCACCATGGAGATGGGCGTTGACATTGGAAGCATCGAGGCGGTTCTAAACACCAATGCGCCACCGGCGATCGCTAATTACCGGCAGCGTGTCGGCCGGGCGGGACGGGCGCGTCAGCCGATCGCTCTTGGCCTGACGATTTGCAAGGATCGACCGCTCGACCGACTCGCGTTCGCAGATCCCGGCGCCTTCCTGGCGCGAGAAGCGCCCGCGCCGGTGGTCAGTCTCGAAAGCCCAACCATCGCTCGACGTCACGCCCACGCCCTTCTTCTTGCGCGCTTTCTGGCCACTCAGGGCGCCGAACTTCACAAACTGACGAATGGCGCCTTTTTCGGCCTCGGACTCAGCGCAGAAGTCCTGAATAACTTGCCTTGGCGTCGCTTCCTAGCATGGCTCGACGCCGCCGCTGCAGGTCTCAAGACGATGACATCGGATCTTGAGGAGGTGTTGCGCGGGACCCCCGTGCGACCAGACCCCGACCTCTTCGAAGGTGTCCGGGATACGATCGAGCGCATTCAGTCGGATTTGAGCGCGGAATGGGACGCACTAAGGGGCGATGAGCCGGATGCCGAAACCTCTGTGGTATCCAAGGCGCGGGACTTCCAACGTCGGAGGCTCCAGGGAAATTACCTTTTGGGTGAACTCGCCGGTCGCGGATTCCTACCGTCATATGGCTTCCCGAGCGACGTGGTGTCCTTCGTGACGGAGACTGGGGTCGAGCGACACAAGCGAGAGGACTCTGGCGAGAACCGCTTTAGTTCTCGAGGATACCCATCCCGACAACGCGACATCGCCATATTCGAGTATGCGCCTGGGCGGAGCTTGGTGGTGGACGGTGTCGTGCGAGAGTCCGCGGGCGTCACGCTGAATTGGAAACGCCCCGCCGATAAGGCCGGTGTGCGGGAGGTGCAAAGCCTTCGTCAGATGCGCCATTGTCAGTCCTGCGGCGCGTTACTGTCGGCGCCATCCGCCGTGTCTCCCGGCGCCTGCCCCGATTGCGGCAGCTCTGACTTCAAGATCATGCGATTCCTCGCTCCAGCCGGTTTTGCCGTCGACGCGCGCTACGAAGTTCATGATGACCCCTCGGACACCGGGACTTCAATGCTCGTCGACCCCTGGGTCTCGGCGCGCACTCTGGCTTGGCGCGCTCTCCCGGACCCAAACGTCGGGCGCCTCCGGACCGGCTCGGACGGTCTGGTCTTCTGGTTCAATCCAGGTCCGCACGGCCATGGGTTCGAGGTCTGCCTGCACTGTGGCCGCGCGGAAGCCGAACACCAAGCGGATGGCACCGGGTCCCTCGCGGGGCACCGTCCACTTCGCGGAGGCCCCCGTGCGGCCGACGAACGCACCTGCACAGGCGCGCCGGAGATCAACCCCTATGCCGTGGCGCGCCATCTACGACTCGGTCACGAAATTCGAACCGACGTCTGCGAAATACAACTCTACGACTGCGCCAGCCGTGAAGTGGCGCTGACGGTGGCTTTGGCGATCAGAGAAGCGGCCGCGCGTCGCCTCGGCGTGGATGCTGACGAGATGGGCTTTGCGGCGCCTCCCGCCATCCATCCTGCCGGCCAGCGCAATTGGACCGCTGCTGTCTTCGACCGGGCGAGCGGAGGCGCCGGCTTCTCTGCCACGATAGCTCGTGATCCCATCGGCATACTTAACGAGGCTAGAGACTTGCTGGACTGCAGCAAGTTGGGCCGTTGTGGCGATCCCGATGCAGTATTCGCCTGCCCTCGCTGCGTGCTCTCGGTTGATAGCCAACATGCGGTCGAAGGCACCGACCGGAGGGCAGCGCATTCCCTACTCACCGCCATTGGACGCAGTCTGGACCTTCCCAAGCGCTTCCGACTGTTCGGACCTGCCACCGAATATGAATCCGCACCTCTCCCCCAAGCACTCTCCGACCGCCTTGGGGACGATGCGTCGAATACACTGGTCGTGTTCATGTCAGGGCCTCCTGCAGAGTGGGAATTGGAGACTTGGCAAATGGCGCCCGTTCTGGAACGCTGGGGCGCTCGCGGGCGCGGGGTGCAGATCGCAGTCGACGCGAGCGCGCTGACCGCTACCGATGCCGTCACGCGTCGGAACGTGGTACTATGGGCTCAGCGCGCACGCGTCGACATCGTAGCGCGAAACGAAGTCGACAACGACGCCTGGCTGGCGGGTGTGGTCTCGACACGTGGGCTAACCGCTTGGGCATCATCGTCTGCATCCGCGAAGGCCGTGGGTATTGGTTGGGGCTCTGTCTCCGATGCTCCGGTGGTACGAGGTGCAACGGCGCTTGCCGCGCCGCGGGAGCGGCTAGATGTATCCGCCCTGCTCTCGGCCGGCGGCAGTGAGGCCATTTTCGAGATTGCTGATGAGCTCGACGGACCAGCCGCGGGTTTCGGTGCCCGGCTCAGGGCGCTGTTGCGCGCGCGCTCGACGGAATTAGCGCAGGTATTCTCTGCCCCGTGTTTGGAGATTCGCTATTCGGACAAGTACCTGTTCAATCCGCTGTCCATCCGTCTCCTGACGGAAGTGGTCGCCGCCTTCAGCGACTATGACACCAACGTCAAAGTGCAGACTCTCGCCGCCAAGACCGGCGGTGGGGCTCGTACAGGACCGTGGTTGCATAGGGATTGGGCCGACCTAGTTACGCGTACGGCGGTTATGGAGCAATCGCTTGTCGAGGTGGTGCCGAAAGTGCAGGTGTCACAAGTCCAATCCGCGCCGCACCGCCGTCGCCTTGAATTTCGAACGCCGCGTGGCTCTGGCACGATCTTCTTTGATCAGGGAATGGGCTCATGGCGAGTTACCGACGAACACCACGATCATGCTAGCTCAATCTCTGAGCAGGTGACGAGCCTTAAACGACCGTTCTCAGTTCTCAACGGTCTAGATGGGACGTTCCTTGCGGTGAGACTTGACTGAGAGTCGACTCCTCAAGGAATGCACGGTTCAGCGTGAATGGCGCGTCCGGCCAACTTTGGCGCCTGAAGGCAGCTGTTTTTGCGACGTTCGCCTATAGCGTCGCAGGCGGCTGCATCCCTAATGAGCACTGAGAACCATGACCTGTGACCATATAGACAACGACGATTATCCCGTTAGTTCACAGCGCAGCAGGATAATGCGTTCGGTACGGCAAAAGGACACGTCGCCCGAGATGAAAGTGCGATCGGCTCTTCATGCCGCCGGTCTGCGATACCGCCTTCATGTTAAGGGCCTCCCGGGAACGCCGGATCTCGTTTTTCCCCGGCGAAAGGTCGTGGTATTCGTTCATGGCTGTTTCTGGCATCGCCATCCGGGCTGCCATCTCGCGACCACGCCAAAGTCCAGGGTCGCGTTCTGGACGGAGAAGTTTAGGCGCAATCGGGAGCGTGACGCCGCTGCTGCGGGCGCACTTCGTTCGCGGGGCTGGGCTGTCGTGGAGGTGTGGGAATGCGAGATAAAGCGTAACGACTACCTGGAGCCGCTCCTACAAATATTGCGACTGGCGATAGATGCGCGGATGAGCCAACCACACCGCCTTCATCGAAGCTTTAACGCTAGTCTCAGACGGAAAACTTCCGAATCCGGAACGCGAGGTGCGGAGGGAGGATGAATTCGAATTCGTCGCCAAGGTGCAGCACCGTGGTGACCTCGAAGTGAAGCTGGCGATGGTGATTTGGACAGACCGTAATGACGTTTTGCGGCCCCAGCACATCAACGCTGAGTGTCGATACCTGCACCACGTGGTGAGCTTCGACATACGGCATACCATCCGGTTTGAAGAACGTGGCCCAAGCCTGACCCAAGACGTCGCAGCCCTGACACCTGGTTGTTCGTTAGCTTCACCATTGCTCCGATCGGCCCGCGTTCCACGTATCGGCTAATCCGGTGCTTGATGATCGGAGTAGCATCGCGCGTCAAATCCCACACCGCTTTGCGTATTTCGGGGTTTTGCAGGTCGGGTGCGCTTGCGAGTAGGGGCAGCTGATCAACGTTCGTACTAAAGTCGACAAGTGAGTCGATGAAGGCTTGTGCGGTGGCGGTACCGCCCCGCAACGCCGGTTCTAGTCTCGGAAGAGAAGGGCGGATGTCGAAAGATACCGCTAGTCGTAACTTTTATTGCCGGTGCCGGCAGATCGACGTTCCGACCTTCCGATCGTTGAAACGCTCCGGTGGATCTGCAATCTGAGTTCGCCGATATCGGAAACGTCGGATAGACGAATGGGATAGTCGGCCGTCTCCAATTTAACTCGACGGTCGTTCGGGTCGAGGTCGGCGAGGGCCTTACTGTCGACCCACGCCCCCTCAAGATTGCCACCGAGCACCGCGAGGCGGGCTAAGATGGTTTCAAGGGTCGCGATATAGTCCGGGTTGTAGGCGGGCTTGCCTCGGGAGACGCCGCCATTCGAGTGAAGCACGATGTCGACCCCGATGGCCGTTTCTTCGACCTCGAACTCTGCGTCCAGTATCTGACCATCCTCACCGAAAGCCGTCAAGACATTTTCCTCACGGCGCCGAGTGTTGGGCGAGCGACGCAGGGTTCCGATTCTCTGCCTCGCTAGCGATCATGCCAAGAATCTGACATCTATGCATCTTGTCGGGACCAAAACCTTATGTCGAACCTTTTACTGCAGTTGGCAGACCCGGACGAAGTGGCTGCGATCGTCGATGATGTGCGCCGGGAGGCTCGGTACGTTGTTACGGACTTTTCCGTCGAACTGGTGGTTTCGAAATTTCGCGATGAGGCCGAGACGGAAGGGGACATCTACGTTCCGGAGTATCAGCGAAGCCTCGCTTGGAACGAGGAGCAAAGCTCCTATTTCATCGAGAGCCTCATCCTCAGGGTCCCAGTTCCTCCGGTATTCCTCTATGACGTCGAGGGGCGCTTGGAGATCGTTGACGGCTCGCAACGGATCCGAAGCCTAGTACGATATTTGCGGGATGGGTTCGCGCTGAGAGGTCTCGAGAAGCTAGACATACTGAACGGATATCATTTCGCCGATTTGCCGCCCTCGGTGCAGCGGCGTCTCAACAACACGCCAATACGTTCGTTCGTCTTGGACCAGGGAACCGACGAAAGCACCCGTGTTGAGCTGTTCAGGCGCCTCAACACATCAGGAAAGCGACTTGAAGACGCCGAAATACGGAAAGGCGTTTACCGCGGTGCCTTCCTCGATCTGGTGATTGAAAGGGCTGCATCAGACCTCTTTAAGAGCTTGACGCCCCATATGGCCAAGGGCGTCGACGCTCGCAGCGAGCGTCAAGAGCTAGTCACGCGCTTTTTCATCTACTGCGACCGCTACCTGGCGTTCCGCCACGATGTCAGGAAATTCCTCGACTCCAACATGGACAAGCTGAACAAGTCCACTGACGAAGCGCGGCTCTCGGAGATGGGCGCCGAATTCGAGCGGACAATGCAGTTTATCCGCATGTACTATCCGAAGGCCTTCTATCGGCCGGATGGAGGGAAACGCGTTCCTCGTGTCCGCTTCGAAGCCATTGCCGTTGGAACGGCGCTCGCCTTACGGAGCGATCCGGCCTTAAGGCCGCCATCGGATGCATGGCTGCGGTCGAAGCAGTTCGAGGAGCTGGTGCGGACGGACGCCAGCAACAGTGCTCCGAAGCTCCGGGGGCGTATCGAATACGTCCGCGACAGCCTGCTCGGCCGTCCGTATGAGCGTTGAGGGACGCTTTCGCGTCCGCGCGCAGGACGTGTCCGAGTACCTAAAGTCTCTGCAGTCGCTGGAGCGTGTTTACAACATACCCGGCCGCAGTTTCTACCGCGCAACGGCGGCGATCACGGCGTCCCGCGCCTCCGCCTTCATCATGATGTACAACTGCATAGAGTTCGGTTCCCGAGAGGCGTTGGTAGGGCTGCGACAGGAGATCCTGGCAGGCGGTGGCGGCTTTATGGCTCTGAAAGACTACTGGCAGGAAGAGATAGCCCGAGCTCACTTCCGCGACCGGCTCACCCAGGGCGCCAACCACGACAGCCTCATCCGCGACGTGGCCAGGTTCGCGCCTGGGGTCGTGGACTGGAAATCAGACCTGCGCCGTCTGCCGTTTTCCGGAAATGTCGACAACGAGGAATTGCTACGCTTCGTCGCGCGGATCGAAAGCCGATGGCGACCACCGCGATCTTGCCTCGGCGGTTCCGACCTGGTCCTTATAAGACAGATGCGCAACACACTTGCTCATGGCGCCGAGACGTTCGAGACCGTCGGTTCCCAATTCAGCACTCAGGACATTACCGAGAAGTTTCGACGGACAAGGATCTTCATGGTCTCGCTCATTAAGGGGCTTGAGCGCTACAAGACAAGGCAGCACTACCGCCGCGTTTAGGCGGGTACTTCTTCGAGACCGCAGTGGGTCGCCAGTGCTCGCGCGAAGTCTTGGTTCTTAGTTAGCCCACTCTTCATGTAGCGGCGAAGAAATCCCTCGGCGGCGCGGACGGATAATGTCTGTGCATCGTTCAAGCCAAAGCTCGCGATCGAGACGCGGCGTTCGTCTGCCGGTCCTTCACCCGCCCCAGGTATGTAGCGTGAAGTCTGCTTAGGGCCACCCCACGCCGCGTTGTGCTGGGAAAGCGTCTCGGTACCGTGTTCCTGATAGGCAAGGCTGTGGGCTTCCGAGGCCACCAGACGTTGTCCGACCCAGGTCGCCACAGGCACGCTCACAGCGTTGCCAACAAGGCGCCAGCGCCCGCGCTCGCCCTTATTGGTGTCGCGGGCAGCCGCCGTCCAGCCAGCGGGGAAACCTTGAAGGCGTTCCGCATCCTCGATGCCAGGCGTCTGAAACAGTCCAGTTTCCACCGTCCAAATAGCAGGCGGTGAAGGTATGCTTAGGCCGGAGCCCCCTTTTAGGGGTGGTACTGCATCAGGGGTCCAACCCACGCCACGATTGCCCTCAGTCCAGTAAAATCCGATGTTGGCCGCCCAATCGCTTGCGGGCGCTACGCGGTCGATACCGTCGAAGAGGAGGTTTCCGGGGTCACCCTCCAACATGCCGACGATGAAAATGCGCCGGCGTCGATGCGGAAGCCCAAATTCCCGAGTGTCCAGCACGCGGTACGCCCAGCGGTAGCCGCGTTCGGCTAGCTCGGCGGTAACGTACCGTACTGCCTTGCCCTTCTGCAGATTTAGGGAGAACGCAACGTTTTCGAGAACTATAGTATTCGGCTTCTTCGGTGTAGCGTCGAGCAACCTGAACACGTGCGACACCAGCCCGGACTGGCTGCCGTCCAAACCAGCCATCCGTCCAGCTTGACTGAGATCCTGGCAAGGCCAGCCACCGACAAGGGCGTCGCACTTGGGGAGACGAGGCATGGCCGTGACATCGTCGACAAGACTGATCTCCGGAAAGCGGCTTCGCAAGACGGCCTGTGCCGCAGAATCCTTTTCGCACATCAGGGACGTCTTTAGGCCCGCTTTGGCGAAACCCACCTCGAATCCACCAATTCCCGAAAATAGGCTTGCGACGGTCTGATTCGACATGAGATTCTCCGAATCCCTTATCAGTTAACAGAGATCCGTTTCAAACTCGAGAAAATAAATCGCAGCTTGGCTAGCGCCAAGCTGGCCAATATGGCTCGATCGCCCATCTGCGCAGGCAGGGCGAAGGTCGTGTTTCAGGAAAGTCGGGGAATTCACTCAGAGTTCAAGGTAGAACTTTCTAGCCGGTTGGCCCGAAAGCAGGCCTGTTGAAGCGTCTGCTTCGGGTCACGTCACGAAGATACTCGCACCGAATTGAAGGTCCGTTATGGAAGATCCGAGGCCCGAAGCTTCCAGTCCGCTATCGGCCCCAAGAATGACGGGCTGCAATGCGCCATATCGGTCGTATAAAGTGCCCCCATCCGTTCCCGAAAGCCGTCGTCTGTTACCTGGCTCGTGAGCTGCCGGCAGTCTATCCGAGGTTTCGTTACAATTGTCGGCGGACATCTCGAACATCGTTGCAATTGACGCACACGGATATCTATTAGATGGCGGTAAATCGGACGGTAGCCGCTATTCTCGAGACGGCGGATTCTGCCATTGAGGGGGATGTACCGGCATGCGACTCATCCAGAACAAGGCGTCCGATGATCATCGGACCGCTGTCGCCCATGTTTTGGAGGGCGCTGAGCAGATCAGCATCGCCGTCGCCTTCCTAAAAGAGGGTGGCGCACGGATCATCGGGCTGCTCCTAGAGGCACGCCTGAAGCAGGGCGCTAAAATTGAAGCTTTCCTCGGTACTGATTTCTACATCACCGAGCCAAAGGCGCTCGCGCATTTGCTCGCAATAAAGAAGCGGTTCGGGGCCTTCGAAATGTTTCTTGCAAACGGCAAGACCGCAACCTTTCACCCGAAGTCCTATGTCGGACGAAGCGAAGGCCAGGTTCGGTGTCTGATCGGGTCAGCGAACCTCACGACCGGCGCCCTGACAACAAACGATGAAATTTCAATCCTGGCGACCGTGAACTCGGACGAACAACTGTCGTCGGATCTGAAAGTCACCTTTGCCGATTTTCGTGAGAGCGGCAGCTTCCAAGAACTCGATGACCTGGTGCTTGGGCAATATGCCTCGCGACACAAAGACGCCGAGCGATTGCGACGCAAACTTGAGAAAGAGCTCGAAGACAACTTCGCCGCACAGTTCGATCTGCGGCGCTTGAATGGCTTCCTCCGCCAGTACCGCGCAGACAAGACCGAACGTTCCGCGCTGGCGAAGCGCCGGACCGATCGGGACAAGGCATTGAAGGTTCAGCAATTGATCGCGGATCTCGGCAACGCGCCGAGGATTTCGAAGGAAATGAGGAGCGTCTTCGCAGAGAATCTAAGCAATCTGATTTCTTCAAGAGAGCCTTATCAACATCTCTGGCATTCCGGCGACATTCATCGACGAGGGTCGGCGGCACTCGATCATCCCAAGAAGACGATCACACTGTTCGCCGCGGGCAGGAAGGCAGCCAAACTCGCGCCAGAACGGGGTTACGAGCAGATGCGTCAGCTAGCGCTCGGTATTCCTGGCGTGGGCGTGAATATGATCACGGCGATTCTCTGCACCTTCGCCCCGAAGCGGTACGCTGTCTTCAACGGCAATACCTCCGGCGCCCTAGCGGCGATCGGCATTGGCGCGCCTCGAAGTCCAACTGTCGCAACGCTGTCGGCCGAACGATACACGCAATTGTGCGCTACCATCGACGCGCTGCGGAGGCGCATCGGTGGCGCTGATTTCACGGACGCCGACGCGTTTCTCAACTGGCTGTATTTCAAGACGAAGCCTTCCAAGCGCGCGCATGAGGGAGGCGCCCCAAAAACCTCACCTTGCGTGTCGCGGCCACGCCAAGTTGTCCGGCAGCACCGCGCCTCTAATCGGCCGTTCAGGCAGAGTTTGCCTTCACCGAAAGCGGGCAGTCCGTTCGAGTGAACCACATGGCCCATAGTGCCCCAATCGAACGAATCTCGCTTCTATGGCGTGACCCGAACGGCGCTCTCAGCACGCCCACGGCATCAGAGTTGTCAGCTGGAAATAAATGCGCCAGGTGAGTAGCGCCCCGAGCCCGCAGACGACAAGGATGATGCCAAGGACGAATCGGTGAAGTGTAATCCGGTTTTCCAGCTTGCGATAAAGAGGGAGGAACTCCGCGGCGACGACCGAGTAATCGCCCTTCAGCTTGGTCTTCTGTCGGGTCAGATCGTCGTCTATCGTCGACAGCGTCAGCAGCTGGTTGACGATGGCAAACGCCAGGAGGGCAACGAACAGCGGTGCACCGAGCGAGATGGCGAGGTTTGCCCAGAAATTCACGTCGCATTGAGTTGCGGGCTTGAGCTGCGTGGCGATGATCACACTCGCGACGGGAATGCCCATTATCTGGTTCTGGATGTCATGGAATGTCTTATGGATCTTACCGGTGTAGTCCGCGATGGCCTCTTCCGCCTTCCCCCGGATCTTGTCGTACGAGAACTCCGACGCGAACAGCCTATAGCTGTCCTCGCACTTTGTGACGAAGTCCCGAAAGTGTCGAAGAAGGTACCTGAAGCGCTCGCCTTCGGGATGGGTGCGACACGTCTCGATGAGCGTGGTAGCAACGATCGCAGCCTTCTGGTCCTTGTGCACCTTCTGCATGACGAAGTTCTCGAACTCGTCGACCAGTATGGAGTTTACGGAGACAAGGTCCGATGACCTGAAGTCTACACGGACCATCAGCCGGATCGAGCCGAGGAACAGCATCTCCGCCTGGTACGGGTCGAGAAACGCAGCCGCCTCTTTTAAGGTGCGGACCAGGCGCAATGCGTTCCGGTAGCGCGCGACGGCGTCGGGAACGACGGTATCGTTGTAGGCGAACCTCTCCTCGATCAGGTAATAGCGCTCCGGCTCGGCTATGCGGTTGCGACGGTTCTCGAGCAGCCGGTCGAGGGTGAGCGCGAGGAAGCCAAGTCCTGTGCGTGGAGCGCCGATTTCGACGCTAACTGTCGCGCCTATGACGACCGCCGACGCTGAGTCGACCGTGAATGCCGCGTCGTCGAAAGCCTTCTCATCGCTTTCAATCTGCTTCAGCGTTTCCACAATGCTGTAATCGCGGACCGTCAACTTTCCCGCGGAGCCATCTTTCGAGAACTCCGTGTTGCGGTAGAGTGCTATCAGCTGGTCGAACGTGATCATGAGGCTACGCTACTCCTGATCGTGTTCCAGTCTTTCGATCAGGTCGGGAGGGAGTTCGGTGAAGGTCAGGGTCTTCTTGTCGTCGTTATAGACGATCTTGCCGTCGGTAAGGGCTTGCCGATTGAATTCGACCGACCAGAGCCGCGTCTTCGCGGAGAACTTCACCATCGGCGACAGCGCTCGCTTCTTCGGAACGAAGCCGTCGCCAAGTCCGACATCCGGATCTCCGAGCGATTTGGCGAGTTCTTTCGGGTTCTCTGGAAAGAGCTCGTTGGAGAATGTCTCGAGATCCAAAGGCTCGTTGTCCCGGATGTATCGCTGGCAGATGTCGTACGCCTTCTGCAGGAAAGCTTGCTTGTCCTTCACGAAGCCCTTCGCCGGCTCGGCGAAACCGTTCAGCACGCGCACCAGTGTCCTGGTATCCTCGAGGTCCTGAACGGTGCTGTCGCAACCGAGGAACTCCTTGAAGTACTCGGCGACGTTCCCCTTGCCCTTTAGGAAGCCGATGTAACGGTCCGCCGAGTTAGTCCATGCCGTCATGTTGATCCGGCCGGCGAAGCGGAAGCCGTCGAGGTCGAGGTGTTCGACTGACGCGATGTCAAAGCTTTTGGTGAGCGCCGCACCGAGCTTGTCGTTGATGATCGCCACTAGCAGAAACCGTTGCTCGTCCTTCTCGAGATGCGCGAAAAGGACGTGACCGCCCGTCGCCCCGGGCTTTCGGCGCGCCTGAACGGTCAGTGTCGTCATCAGCTTGGCCGTGAGCGTGGCGAAGTCCTTGAAGTCGCCCTTCCGGAACTCGTCAAGATAGGTCTGTGCCGGATAGTTGTCGGAGCTTGCCGCGAAGCGCCCGTGAGACTTCGAGGCGCGGCTCGCATACATGGCGTGCAGCTCGCCGACCACGCGCTCCACCGTTTCCGAGACCTTGAGGTGCGCGTTACCCGACACCGTTTCAAAACTCTCGGAATTCCTCTTCAGGTCGTGCACCGCGACCTGAATGACCTGCTCGACCATCGAATCCTCCCCCTCGTGATGGCAGTTATGCGAGACGTGAGGGCCCGAACGCAAGTGTTCGAAGGATTAGCAGACCGAATATCCACGCCATGCGTGTCGAAAGGCGGAACGTCTTTCGATCCGCTCATGGCCTACGATCGCAGCGCGGTTTGGATCTTCTTCCACTCAGGAATTTCATCGAAATGGTACTTACGCAGCCTCGTGAAAAGATCGAACGCGTGAAGGGTTCTTAGGATTAAGAGCGGGGCATTGAACGACGCCATTAGCACGCCCGAGAGAGTATCTTGCCGTTCAGCGAGCAACGCCTTGAGAACGACGATCTCGTTGCCGGGGTCTACGATCCAGGCTCCGGCATTGGCAACGAAGGTCACCGACACGGAGTCGGCAGCCGGGTGACCGATCTCGCAAAGTTTCGCGTAGGAACGGCTTTATGCCGGGAATCTTCATTCCATCCACGTGGTCGACGTACTGGAAGGTCTGCATCGCCTTGCGACTGCCGGTGTCTTTTCGGTCTTCAGCACCTTCCGGGCATGCGTGAAGTGTATCAGCGTGTCTTCCAACTCCTTAGCGGACAGCATGGGCTCCCCAGCCTGACCCGAAATCTCGGCTCGTATCGCATCCTTGTTGTAGGCGAGCGTCCGGGCCACTGGTCCCAGGCTGTGGTTTATATCGCCTGCGGATTCGATCAGGCTTCTACACGCCGACGCGCAGCCATATAGACTTCCCGCCTCATGTTCGCGGACCGCCACCTTGATCCACCTGGACGTACGGAACACCGATGCGACCGAAGCCATATGCGCCCGGTACAGCATCTCCGTCCAATAGATGTGCCCCATGTACGCCCGCCCGATCGATTCGTCGCGAGCCCTGTATTCGAAATCCGACAAGTCCTTGAAAGTGTACCTGTCTCTCATCAGATCAGGCGCAATGTCGTTGACGATGCGGCCGTAGAGTTCGGAATTCTTCCGAACACTGCGGACTTTTCTTAATGTCCAGATCGAGAGCTGGTGTCGAGGGCGAAACTTGGACCATGCAGCGATCGTCTTTCAAACACATCCTAACAGAGAAGCCGGACGCCATGCGAAGCACGTCGGTGACCGGCTGCTTTCGTATCTTCATTCGCCAAGACCCGACCGCCTACTGTCGGCCCAAACGGGACGTCTGAGTAGTGGCTCGCTGATCGCCACTCCTGGCGCAAAGCTGCCAATCGTTGTGCGGCGCCCTCGTCGACTTCGATCGACGAGCCGAAATTGCCTTGCTCCATCTAAAGTTTGAGCGATGAGTTAAAACCGATATGATTAGAAATATCGGTTTCAGCACCAAAGAGTGGCAACTCTGCGACGGCGGTTTTTCGACGGTCCTCGGGATAACGGCTCCGATTTCGACACTGAGGGAGGGTGCGCAAGAGGGCCAGCGGGATGTCGCAGGTGGTTAGCCCCGGTCGTGCACAATGCAATGTAGCCGTCCACCGACTTGCCCCACGAGTCCGCTTAGAAACGCTCTCCTCCCGTGATCCACAGTCCACACGTTGCTACCAGTTTACGCCGCACGAGCTAGTCAGGCCGCTTCCGCTTAACGAGGCTCTTCTTATTTTAGCCCAACACGATCTGCTCGCAGCGAAATGGCAACTAGGATGCGGCTTTGTGCTTCGACACCAACCCGCCCGGAGTATCAGGACCGAGGCAGCGTCCATGAAGAGTGACGCAATCTCGTATCCCCCACGAGGGCTATCTCGTGAGGAAGCAGCTCGTTACATCGGTGTCGGATCGACGCTTTTTGACGAGATGGTTGCCGATGGGCGTATGCCAAAGCCCAAGCGCATCAATAGCCGCGCTGTCTGGGATCGTGTAGCCTTGGATATCGCTTTCACCTCGTTGCCGGACAAAGACAGCGGCCTTCAAGAGCTGTTGGAACGAAGCAAACGGGGCGTGGAAAAAAGATAGCAACTACGCTCGTTGCGTATACGCTGCAGGCGTAGTACGATGATAGCCCGTGCGGAAGGCATGATGTGAACGAGAATGAGAAACTTGCGCAAGACGTGAAAGCATGGCGGGCAAAGGAAGGGTTTACTGCCGAAGCCGCGGCCAAGGTACTGGGAATACCGAGGCGCACCTTTGAAGGCATAGAGCAAGGAAGAGGGTTTCGTTACCCGGTGCTCCTGCGCGTTGCCATCAAAAGCAAAACCCTTTCGCTACGGGCGAGTCTGAAAGGGTCCCCCGGACTGAAAGGAGCATTTGATGGCTCGGCCATTTAAGGATGCCCGTTACCCTGGGGTATCTTCGCGCCTCAAGAACGGCAAGCTAATCTATCGCTACCGCGCAAAGGGCATGCCTGAAATCCGCCTTCCCGGTAAGCCCGGCGATCCCGAGTTCGAGGCGGCTTACGAGAAGGCCACGCAGGGTCAAGGCAAGAAGGCAGTTATCGTCGATTTGCCCGGTCGGGCACTGCCAAAAACCTTTGGTCATGCCGCGCGCCGGCTTGAAACGACAATGGAGTGGTTGGGCTTTGATGAAGCCACGCAGCAGAAGAATGCGCGACTGATTGAGCGTTTTCTCAACCTGCCGGTCGATCCCAACTACCCACTCACCTGGCGCAATACTCCTGTTGAACATCTCGACGCGGATCGGCTTCGCGCCATCATTGAAGGCATCTTCAGGACGAACCGCACAGTCGCCAAACACACGTTGGTCGCCATCAAGAAGCTTCTATGGGTCGCGACCGATGTCGAAAAATGGATCAAGCCGCAGGATGATCCGTCGCTATCTATCCGCGTGCGGGTGCCCAAATCGACCAAGAACCCAGCTTGGCCAATTGCGATGCGCGAAAAGTTCGAGGAGCGACACCCCATCGGTACAGCCGCGCGCACCTGCTATGCACTGGGGTTCTGGCTTGGAAATCGGCGCGGCGATATCGCTGCTCTTGAGTGGGACGATCTTTTAACCGAAGAGATCGAACTGTTCGACGGCTCGCTGGTGCTAATCGAGGCCTTTGATTTCCGCCAGAAGAAGAACCGCAACCGCCATGGCGGGCGGGAGATGTTCATTCCAGTCGTAGACAAACTAGCAACGGCCTTGGACCTGCTCGATCGCTCGAGAGGCGGCACGGTCTTAAAGAACGCCTATGGCAGGTCATTCTCGGAAAAGAGCCTGACCGGCATGATGCAGCACTGGACGCGGCAGGCGGGAATTCCAAGCGGCTACACGCTTCATGGCCTGCGCCGCACCTTCGGCACCTACCTCGCTGAATGCAACATCCAGGCGCGCGCCATCATGGAGGCGATGGGTCATTCCTCCATGACGGTAACAGATGAGTATGTGCGTGAGGCCAATAAGAAGCGGATCGCGGTTGATATTGCTCGTGCCATCAACGAGCGCGAGGCCAAACGCGACGCCATGAAGCGGCGGGCAAACCTCCGCATCGTCAGATAATCAAATCGAGTCGGAACAAACCGGGACCACGGTCCTGCTTTGGGCCCATAATGGGCCCAAAACGTTTTGGGCCGAGGGCACTTTTTGTGAATAAAAACAATGGTTATGGTGGGCCCGGAGGGACTCGAACCCCCAACCAAGCGGTTATGAGCCGCCGGCTCTAACCATTGAGCTACAGGCCCCACGCGGCTGGCTTAGTGTTTTTCCTTCCTCGGCACAAGGCTTTCCGGGCGGGCTGGCAGCGATCGCCCAAATCAGCCCATATTCGCGCTCTAGTTGCCAGATGCGACTGGTTCGCAGACCGAGGAGATTTTCATGACCAGACGTCTTTTGCCCCTCATGCCCCTGGCGCTTGCTGCCGCCATCGCCTTGCCGGCGGCGGCCGGCGCCGCCGATTCGCAAGCCGCGCCCCGCATCGTCGTGTCGGGCGAAGGCCATGCGACCGCAGCGCCCGATCTCGCGCTGTTGACGCTCAGCGTCATGCGCGAGGCCAAGACCGCGCGCGCCGCGCTCGACGCCAACAACGACGCCATGGCCGCGGTGATCGCGGCGATGAAATCGGCCGGCATCAAGGACCGCGACCTGCAGACGGCGGGCATCCAGATCAATCCGCGCTACAACTACACCAACAAGCCGGACGGCAGCCAGGAGGCCGAGCTTGTCGCCTACCAGGTGACCAACACGCTTTCGGTGCGCATCCGCGACATCGACAAGACCGGCGATATCCTCGACAAGGCGGTGTCGCTCGGCGTCAACCAGGGTGGCGGCATTGCCTTCTCCAACGAAGACCCGTCCGCCGCTGTCACCGAGGCCCGCAAGAAGGCGGTCGCCGACGCCATGGCCAAGGCCAGGACGCTGGCCGAGGCCGCCGGTGTCAGCATCGGCCGGGTGCTGGAG
>NZ_RZOI01000520.1:0-4450 GCF_004022645.1 Mesorhizobium sp. M4A.F.Ca.ET.020.02.1.1
GCGCGGCGCCGATGCCAAGCCGCAGGCCGGTTTCATTCTTCCAAGACAAGACCATGATCCCAAAAAGCGGGCCCCGGTTTTTGGGCAAGATCATGGTCCGGAAGGAAAAAAGAGCTGATGCGCATCCCCTTTTTTCAGCCGCGCCGCAGGGACTATGCGCTTCAGCCGCTGACGGTTGCCGACAGCGAGGCTGTCTCGGTGCTGCATCAGGAGGACTTTGTGCGGCCGTGGAGCGACGGCGAGTTCGCGGCTTTGCTCGAACAGGACACCGTATTCGGCTATGCCGCGCGCGAAACCGGACAGGGCGGCAAGCCACCAGTCGGCTTCGTGCTGGCGCGGCTGGCGGCAGGCGAGGGCGAGATTCTCACCGTAGCCGTCGCCCGCTCCCACCGCCGCCAGGGGCTTGGCTGGCAATTGATGGACGCGGTGCTGCGCGAATTGCACGCGCAACGAGCCGAGGCGCTGTTCCTCGAGGTCGACGAGACCAATGTCGCGGCCATCGCGCTCTACCGGCGGCTCGGCTTCCGTGAGGTCGGCAAGCGCGCCAACTACTACAGATCGCCCGAGCGCGGCCCGACCGGCGCGCTTGTCATGCGCCGCGATCTTCGCTAGCGACACGCCGGGACAGGGCCTGCGCTGATGATCAAGAAATTACGGATTTTCCTGGCGCTTGGTCTGGTCGTCGCCGGCTCGCTGGTCCTGGTGCCGCTGCAGATCCTGTCGATGAAGACCGGGCTGTGGCCGGAAACCCTCATCCTCAAGATCTGGCACCGGATGATCGCCAGGGCGCTCGGCCTGCGCATCCACGTCAAGGGCGCGCTGTCGGCCAGGCGCCCCTTGCTGGTCGCGTCCAACCACATCTCCTGGACCGACATCATGGTGCTCGGCTCCAGGGTCGACGTGAAGTTCATCGCCCGCGCCGACATGGCGAACTGGCCGATGATCGGCATGCTGTCGAAGCTGCAGCGCACCGTCTTCATCGAGCGCGAGCGCAAGCGCAGCTCGGGCGACCAGGCCAGCGAGATCGCCGGCCGCATGGCCAATGGCGACGCCATGGTGCTGTTCGCCGAAGGCTCGACCGGCGACGGCAACCTGCTTTTGCCCTTCAAGAGCACGCTGTTCGGCGCCGCCTCGATGGCGATTTCGGAAGGGGCGACGGAGGCAGTGTTCATCCAGCCGGTGGCGATCGTCTACACCAGGCTGCATGGCGTGCCGCTCGGCCGCCGCCACCGGCCGATCGCCGCCTGGATCGGCGACGAGGACCTGATGCCGCATCTCAAGGTGCTGCTCGCCGAAGGCGCGCTCGATGTCGAGCTGCATTTCGGCGAGCCGATTGCCTTCTCCAAGGGCTCGAACCGCAAGGAGACGGCAAAGCTGATGGAAAGCCGGGTGCGCGAGATGGTGCAGGCGGCGCTTGCCGAGCCGCGCCCGAGCCGCTGACGCGCCCCCGCGCGTCCGGGACACGTCGCCAGGGCGCAGAATCGTCTGTTTTTTGTCCCTGAAAGGCGTTAGAAGCCGCCCGATGGACCTGAACACGACAGAACGGAACGATATCGGCATCGCTGCCGACAGCCTGGCTGCCCCTCCGGCGGCGAAGAAAGTCTTCGTCAAGACCTATGGCTGCCAGATGAACGTGTACGACTCGCAGCGCATGACCGATGCGCTGGCGGCGGACGGCTATGTCGCGACCGATATTGTCGATGATGCCGACCTGGTCCTGCTCAACACCTGCCACATCCGGGAAAAGGCGGCGGAAAAAGTCTATTCCGAGCTTGGCCGCATTCGCGACATGAAAGCTGAACGGGCCGGGATGGGACGTGAGCTGCTGATCGGCGTCGCCGGCTGCGTGGCGCAGGCCGAAGGCGCCGAGATCATCCGCCGCGCGCCGGCCGTCGATCTGGTCATCGGTCCGCAGACCTACCACCGGCTGCCCGACGTGTTGGCAAGGGTGCGTGGCGGCGAGAAGATCGTCGAGACCGACTATGCCGTCGAGGACAAGTTCGAGCACCTGCCGCAGCCGAAGCGCGCCGAGGTCGCCAAGCGCGGCGTCACCGCCTTTCTCACGGTGCAGGAAGGTTGCGACAAGTTCTGCACCTTCTGCGTCGTGCCCTACACGCGCGGCTCGGAAGTCTCGCGGCCGGTGGCGCAGATCGTCGCCGAGGCCGAGCGCCTGGCGGAAGCCGGCGTGCGTGAAGTGACGCTGCTTGGCCAGAACGTCAACGCCTGGCACGGCGAGGGCGAAGGCGGCGAGGAGTGGGGGCTTGGCCGCCTGCTGTCTAGGTTGGCCGAGATTCCTGGCCTGGCGCGGTTGCGCTACACCACCAGCCATCCGCGCGACATGGATGATGAATTGATCGCCGCCCACCGAGACCTGCCGGCGCTGATGCCCTATCTGCATCTGCCGGTGCAGTCGGGTTCGGACCGCATCCTGAAGGCGATGAACCGCAGGCATACGGCGCGCGACTATCTGGCGCTCATCGATCGCATCCGCGCCGCGCGCGGCGACATCGCCATGTCCGGCGATTTCATCGTCGGCTTTCCCGGCGAGACGGAAGCCGATTTCGAAGCGACCATGCAGCTGGTGCGCGAGGTCAACTATGCCTCGGCCTTCTCATTCAAATATTCGCCGCGTCCAGGCACGCCAGGCGCCGAAATGGCCGGCCACCTGCCGGAATCCGTCAAGGACGAGCGCCTGCAGCGCCTGCAGGCGCTACTCCTGGAGCAGCAGCAGGGTTTCGGCGCGAGCCTTGTCGGCAGGACCATCGATACGCTGATCGAGAAGCCGGGCCGCCAGGCCGGCCAGAAGGTCGGCCGCTCGCCCTGGCTGCAGCCGGTTATTGTTGATGAAAAGGCCGGCGAAATCGGTGACATTATCGAGGTACGAATCACAAGGACGGGCTACAATAGCCTGTTCGCCGAGTTGGCCTGATGCATGTCGCCCAAAAGTGCCCGCGGGTTTGGGACAACGACATGCATAGCCACAAGCCTCGGCAGATGAGGAGAGACGGTTGAGCGCTGCTGAACTGAAGAACTTGCCCCCGAACCAGGCATCCGGGGCTTCCGACATGGCGCACATCGTTCTGACCTTCGACAACAACAAGCTTGCCAGCGCCCTGTATGGCCAGTTCGACGAAAACTTGGCCAGGCTCGAGCAGAAGTTGGGCGTTGACATCCGCTCGCGCGGCAATCAGCTGACCATCAAGGGCTCGGCCTCTGCCGCCGAGCAGGCGCGCCGCGCGCTCGACAACCTCTACGGCATTCTCCAGAAGGGCGTCGACATCGGTCAGTCCGACGTCGACGGCGCCGTGCGCATGGCGATCGCCGCCGACGACCAACTGACGTTGCCGACGCTGGAGCGCAAGGGCAAGATGTCCGCCGCTCAGATAGCGACGCGCAAGAAGACGATCTATGCCCGCTCGCTCAACCAGGACGCCTATATGCGCGCGCTGGAGCGCTCCGAGCTCGTCTTCGGCATCGGCCCGGCCGGCACCGGCAAGACCTATCTGGCGGTGGCGCATGCCGCCATGCTGCTCGAACGCGGCATGGTCGAGCGCATCGTGCTGTCGCGGCCGGCGGTCGAAGCCGGCGAGCGGCTGGGCTTCCTGCCCGGCGACATGAAGGAGAAGGTCGATCCATATCTGCGGCCGCTCTACGACGCGCTTTACGACATGATGCCGGCCGACAAGGTCGAGCGGGCGATCGCCGCCGAAGTGATCGAGATCGCGCCGCTGGCCTTCATGCGCGGCCGCACCTTGGCGCACGCCGCTGTCATCCTCGACGAAGCGCAGAACACCACGCCGATGCAGATGAAGATGTTCCTCACCCGTCTCGGGGAGAATTCGCGCATGATCGTCACCGGCGATCCGACCCAGATCGACCTACCGCCGAACACCAAGTCCGGCCTTGTGGAGGCGCTCCGCATCCTCGACGGCGTAACCGGCATGGTGACGGTACGCTTCAACGAGGGCGACGTCGTCAGGCATCCGCTGGTCGCCGAGATCGTCAAGGCCTATGACCGGGACGGCAAACTGGCCAGGGGCCTGGGCGCGGAAAGCTGACGAAAAAGCCGCATGGCTGAAGACAGGAAACCCGGCGGCCTGCCCGTCGACATCGATATTTCGATTGAGGCCGGCGACTGGCCCGATGAGATGGCGCTGACGCGCCTGGTCGATCGCGCCGCAGCTGCCGCCTTTGCCGAAACCGGCATCGAGGGCGCTTCCGAGCTGAGCATCGTCTTTGCCGACGACGCTCATATCCGCGAGCTCAACGCCGGCTGGCGCGGCAAGGACAACCCGACCAACGTCTTGTCTTTCCCTGCCTTTCCGCTATCGAAGGACGGTCCGCTGCCGCCGATGCTGGGCGATATCGTGCTCGCCGCCGAGACAGTCGCACGGGAAGCGGCACTGGAAGACAAGCCCGTGGCGAACCATATCACCCATCTCGTCATCCA
>NZ_RZOI01000521.1:0-4449 GCF_004022645.1 Mesorhizobium sp. M4A.F.Ca.ET.020.02.1.1
GTCGAAGCTCTTCAGCCGCGCGCGCACTACCGAGCAGACGAAGGCAAGGTTGAAGACGACATGGGCGAGGACGATGGTGTGTAGGCCCATGGTGACATCGAGCAGCGAGAAGAACGACAGCAGCGCGATGGCGAGCACGATGTCTGGAATGATCATCGGCGCGAAGATCAGTGCTTCCAGACCCTTTCCGTATTGCCGGCGCATCTCGATGCCGATCGCCAGCAGCGTGCCGAGCAGCGTGGCGATGGCGGTCGAGACCAGCGCCACGATCAGCGTGTTGAGGGCAGCCTGCAGGATCGCCGCATTGCCGGCGAGCGAAGCGTACCATTTCAGCGAGAAGCCCGACCATGCCGTCGGCAGCCCGCCGGCGTTGAAGGAGAGCGCCACCAGGACGGCGATCGGGATGTAGAGGAAGGCGAAGACCAGGACGAGGATCGTCCGCAAGCCGAGGGTGCGGGCAGGCGACGAAGTCATGGCTGCCCTCCGATGGTCAGGAGGCGAGCGGTCGTACAGCCTCCTTCTCCCCATTCACGGGGAGAAGATGTTGGCAGGCAGATGAGGGGCAACGCTGAGCGTCGCAAAGGCTGGCGCCGCCCCTCATCCGCCCCTTCGGGGCACCTTCTCCCCGTGAACGGGGAGAAGGAAGCAAGGGAGCGCTCAGCCATCGGCACCTCCCTCAGCTTCCTTGGCTCGGCCGGCGGCGCGGTCGGCAAGCAGGGCCTGCGCCATCAGGACCGCGAGCATGATGGCGATCAGCGCCATGGCGAGGGCGGCGCCAAACGGCCAGTCATTGGCGGTCAGGAACTGGTCGTAGACCAGGTTGCCGATCATCTGGAAGCGGCCGCCGCCGAGCAGAGCGGGGGTGACGAAATTGCCGATCGACAGCACGAAGACGAAGACCGCGCCGGCGGCGATGCCGGGCACCGTCAGGGGCAGGATGACGCGGCGAAAGGTGGTCAGCGCCGAGGCGCCGAGGTCGCGCGAAGCCTCGGCGAGTTCCGGATTGAGCCGCGACAGCGGCGCGTAACAGGCGAGGATGACGAAGGGCAGGTAGTTGTAGACCAGGCCGGCGATGACGGCGCCCTCGGTGTAGAGCATCGACGGCGGCTCGCCCGTGTAGCCCATCCAGCGCAGCAACTGGGTGACGAGGCCCTCGCGGTTGAGGAGCACGATCCAGGCATAGGTGCGGATCAGATAGTTCGACCAGAACGGCAGCACGGCGAAGAACAGAAATACCGGCTGCAGCCGGCGTGGCGCCGCGGCAATCGCATAGGCAGCGGCGTAGCCGATGATGACCGCGATCAGTGTCGCGGCGCCGGCGATGCGCGCCGAGTTGAGGAAGATGCCGGCATAGAGCGGGTCGAGGACCTGGCCGAAATTCTCCAGCGTGAAAGTGTATTCGATCCCGCCATAGATGCCGCGCCGGAAGAAGGCGAGCGCAAGCACCAGCGCGCATGGCACGACCATGAGCGCGGTCAGCCAGGCCAAAGCCGGCGCCATCAGCAGGTTGGAGCGAAGTCTGGTCTGGGACAATTTTCGATACCGCTCAGCGGCCGACGGCGGCAGCCCGCCATCGGCCATTGTCTCTGGGCTGCAAGCGCCTACTGCGCGGCCTTGATCTCGCTAACGATCTTGGAGTAGTCGCGCTGGGCGTCGCCGACGTCGCGCAACTGCTCGAACTTGACGAGGTCGGCCACCGGCATCGCCATGTTGGGGAACTTGGCCAGGAAGTCGGCCGGCAGGCTCTCCATCGCCGGCTTGTTCGGCACCTTGTAGTCGATGTTCTGCGCCGCCCAGGCGTGGTTCTTGGCGTCGAGCATGAAGTTGATGAACTTGAAGGCGGCGTCCTTGTGCTCGGAAGCCTTCATCACCACCATCGTGTCGACCCAGAGGTCCGAGCCTTCCTTCGGAATGACGTATTTGATCTCGGGCTTCTCGGCGATGCCGTAGTTGCACCAGCCGTCCCAGGCCTGCACCAGCAGCGCCTCGCCGGACACCAGCTTCGAATAGAAGGTGGTGTCGTCATAGGCGAGGAGGGTCTTCTTGGCCGAGATCAGCAGGTCCTTGACCTCGGCCATCTTGGCCGGGTCGGTCTCGTTGACGGAGAAACCCTTGTCGAGCTGGTCCGCGGCCAGCAGCCAGCGGTCGGTGGCCAGCATGGTGGTCTTGCCCTTGAGATCGTCGGAAGGCGCGAGCAGGTCGCTCCAGCTTGTCGGCGCCGTCTTGATCAGGTCCGAACGATAGCAGAGGCCGGTCGTGCCCCAGGTGTAGGGCACCGAGAAGGCGTTGCCGACATCGTGCGGCAGCTTGGTCGCTTCCGGATAGAGATTGGCGAGGTTGGGGACCTGGGCATGGTCGATCGGCTCGGTCAGGCCGAGCTTGTTCAGCACCTCGGCGAAGGGCGAGGAGACGAAGACCACGTCATAGCCCTTGCCGCCGGAGGCGACGAGCTTGCCCATGATCTCCTCATTGGTGGCGTGGACCACGACCTCGCCGGCAACACCGGTCGCGGTCTTGAAGGCGGCCATGGCGTCGGGCGCCATATAGCCGTCCCAGTTGGAGATGACGAGGTCGGCGGCGGCCGCCGGCGCCGAAAGCGCCAGAGCGAAGCCGAGCGCGATTGAAGACGTTCTGAACGAACGGTGCTGCAGGGCGGTGGTCATGGCAGTCTCCCATTACGGTTGATGGTCAAATTCATTGGCAGACCGGCATTCGCGGTTCCCGCCACGGGCTCGATCCTGTTCCCCGGTCTTTTGTTGCCGATTGCAGTGACAGTACTATTGCAGAAAAAAGTACGTCAATCCATAATTTGGCGGGCGGCTCCGGAATCTGGCCGATTGCCTCGGCGGGGACGATCGGCCAAACCGGGGTCGCACCGATCCACGAGAACAAGTCATGCAAGCGGCAGCCAGGCGACCTCGCACCAACCATCTCGATCTTGCGCAGCGCATCCTGGACGTTGCCAGGCAGCGCGGCTTCGCGCCCGGCGCGCACCTTCCCGAGCAACAGATCGCCTCGCTCTGCAGCGTTTCGCGGACTCCGGTGCGGGCGGCGCTGCGCCTGCTCACCGAACAGGGCGTGGTGCGCTGGGAAGCCGCCACAGGCTACCGCCTTGCCATCGACCTCGCGGCGCAAGGGGCTGTCGCCGCCGAATTGCCGAATACGGAGGAAGACGAACTGGCCGAGGCGATCCTGCGCGACCGCTCGGCGCGGCGGCTGGACCAGACGGTGACCGTCAGCGGGCTGATGCGGCGCTACGATGCTGAACGCAAGACGGTACTAAAAGCGCTTCAGAGACTGACGGAAGAGAATCTCGTCGACCGCGCGCCGGGCCAATCCTGGCTGTTTCGCCGGGCGCCCGACGATCCCGAGGCGCAGGGCGAGAGCTACGACTTCCGGCTGTTGCTGGAGCCCGCCGCCATATTGACGCCGGGCTTCAGCCTCGACGGCGCGCGGGCGGCGGCGCTGCGCCAGGGCATGGAGGCGCTGATGGCGCAGCCCGATGCGGCCTTCGACACCAGGGAATTCCAACGGCTGGACATCGAGTTCCACGGCATGATCGCCGACGGCTCGGCCAACCGGTTCGTCACCGACGCGCTGTCCGATCATCTCCGGTTGCGCCGGCTGCCTGGCATCTATGCGGGCGTCAACGTGTTCCGGCTCAAGCAGTCGCTGCGCGAGCACCTCACCATACTCGACCATCTGGAAAGCCGGCAGTATGAGGTTGCCGCTGATCTGCTGCGTGTGCATCTGAGGCTGTCGCGCAGCCAGCGGCCGCGGGCGGCGAGCCGCGGCGCGCCGGCGCTGTTCGGCATGATCAGCCGGCCGGATTGACCGAGGACATCGTGACGCGCAAAGCCAGCCCGACCATCGCGCTGTTTCCCGAAGCGAGCTTCGGCGCGGCGCTCAATTGCGTCGGCATCGCGCAGGCCTTGCGAGCCAGGGGCGCCCGGCCGGTCTTCATCTGCCATGCCGGCTTTTCCGGCGTCTTCGCCGATTACGGCTTTCAGGAATACCAGCTGCCGACCGACGATCCGCTGAGCGACAGCGAGCGGCAGAGCTACTGGCAGGCCTTCGTGCGCCGCCACCTGCCGCATTTCCGGCTGAGCCCGCTCGACCAGCTCGAAACCTATGTCGCGCCGACATGGCAGGCAATCGTCGACACGGCGGCCCACGCCGAGGCGCCGCTCAGGCAATTGCTGGCGCGGCTGAAGCCCGACGCCGTCGTCCTCGACAATGTCATCATGTTTCCGGCGATCGCCGGCGCCGGCTGCCCGTGGGTGCGCGTCGTCTCATGCGCCGAGACGGAATTGCCCGACGCCAAGGTGCCGCCCTATCTTTCCGGCCTTGCCGCCGACGACCCTGGGCGCGCCGCCTTCGAGGCGCGCTACCTCGCGGCGGTCGCCCCGGCGCATGAGCGGTTCAACCGGCTGCGCGCCAATGCAGGTC